>JAPLRA010000207.1:2243-3462 GCA_026399445.1 Sulfuritalea sp. | reverse complement strand
GGCGCCCGGGGGGGGCACGCCTCTGGAGTTCAGAGTACAGGCGATTGTTCGGGGCGATTCGCCCGCGACGTATCGTTCGAAGATCTCGCGCACGATCGCCGCCTCGTCCTCGTTGATGGTCCGCTGATAGATCGGCGCGTCCGCCGTGCCAGAAATGGTGTGCGTGTATCCGTAGCTCTTGCCGCCCGTCGCCGCACCGCGCTGGGCACGACCATGGAGGGCGGTATAGGTCTTGTCTGCGATCATGTCGCGGAAGGCCTCGCCCATGATCCCCTCGAGGCCTGCCTGCAGCTTGTGGCCCTTCCTGGCAGAGTCGTAGCCATTGGATACGCCGATCACCCGGATGCCCTGATAGACGAATCGGTCAATGGCCTTGTTCAAGTCACCGGTGGACCGCGAGAGCCGCGAGAGCTCCATCACCAGGAGCGCGTCGAACTTTTTCGCCTTGGCCGCGGCGAGCATCTGATTGAAGCCCGGTCGGTTGCCGATCGCGGCGCCGCTGATGCCGGCGTCTTCGAATTTCAGAACCACAGTCCAGCCCTCGCGCTCGGCGCGCTCTTCGCAGACTCGATATTGATCCTCGATGCTGGAATAGTCCTGCATGTCGGTGCTGTATCGGGCGTAGATGGCTGCTCTCATTTCCATTCTCCTAGCTTCATGCGTCTGGATACGCTCGGGACTTTGCTTGCCTGCATTTGTCGCTGCATGTGATGGCGTTTGCTTTATACCCGCCGTGCCCAAGTTTCATAAGGGTCCCACATCCCGCCGCGGCGCAATATCTCCACTTGGGACCATTCAGAAGCTCGTCGGCCGCGCTGATCAGAATCCAATCCGCCAACGTGATCGGCACGAAGCGTGTAAGCATCGTCACTGGATCAATTTGCATGGTCAGTCGAGCACCTGGCCCATCATTGAAGAGACTGGCGGCCAAGCTTTGCGGAGGGGGCAGGGAGGTTTCATCGGAAAGCTCCGAATGCTTGCGCTTCATGAATTTGTCGAATTGAACTGCTGCATCGATACGTTGCACCAACGCCCGAACGCTTCGCCCAAATTCCTGAAACGATATGTAGGTGTTCTCGTCGCCGCCATACAACAAACCGAACTCGTTCACGAAGTCCAGCGCCGCCTTCTCGTTTCCCGACAGAGATGCCAGGAGCCTGTGAATTGGCCGGCCGGCAGGACTGTAGACCCTGCTATTGCGGCCGAGCCGCCTGATTGT
>JAPLRA010000207.1:0-2173 GCA_026399445.1 Sulfuritalea sp. | reverse complement strand
AAAATATTCTTGAGTGTCACGGTTTTAACTCGTAAGTCACGGTTGCGTGTTTGCATTGGCTATTAGTGTGCCACGACAATAGCGGCAATGCAAGGGCAATTTAGGCGAATACAGATGAACCGACCGGAGACGATCAAGATTCAAGAGGCGGCGAAGATCCTCGGGATCGGGCGTGATGCTGCCTACGCGGCCGTTCGCAACGGGGAGATTCCATCAATCCTAATCGGGAAGAGGCGCCGCGTTCCGGTCCGTCAGCTCGAGCGCCTGCTCGAAGCCAATCGGCCATTCGGTGCTACCGCAGAGATCCTCGCGGCTGCCTGATTCATGCTGAACCTGCCCATTTCCCAACTACTCGACCTGATCGCAGAGGCGATCGTGGCCGACTTCTTGGCGGAGAGGGCTGCAACTCATTCAAAGAGCGCAGGGAAAACCCGCGCCAATTCGAGAAGCCTGCTGCCTGGAGGGGTGACAAGGAGCTCGAACCATGAACCAGGAAAAGTACAGGCCGCAGCGGGAGGCACCCCGCGCGGCCCAAGGATTTCGAAACAGAACGAACGA
The DNA here is from genome assembly GCA_026399445.1 of Sulfuritalea sp. GTDB lineage: Bacteria > Pseudomonadota > Gammaproteobacteria > Burkholderiales > Rhodocyclaceae > Sulfuritalea. Next base: position 1,615 of record JAPLRA010000207.1, on the reverse strand, counting down.
CAGGGAAAATTCTATGGCGGGGACGCCACGAACCACGAACGGAAAACCGTTCACGACGCTCGCTGATCGCGCCTGCTACTGCCGCGGCGTAGCCACCTGCCTCACGTGTGCAGCCTGGTCGCGCCTGATCGCCGGACTCGATTCGCGGCGCCGGGCTTTCTCGTGATGTCGGATCTGACCTCCCGCGTCGCGGGCATGAAGATCTCGCGCCTCGACCAGCGGCTCGGCCCGATTGTCCTGGAGGCTGGCGGCAGCGAGGTGCCGATCTGGACACTTGACGTCGACGTGATTGATCGGCTGATCAGGACGGATCCCTTCTTTCTGGAGAAAGGGGCCGATGCCGTGGAGCGCGCGGTCGGCGAAATCCAGTGGCATTCCCGTCAGTGGCGGGTATCCGATGTCAACGTCTTCTGCCGTCGATACGGATTCCGGAAATGAACGCACCAGCCCAACGCAACGAGATCACCCTGCCGCCCCATTCGATCGAGGCCGAGCAGTCGCTGCTCGGTGGCCTGCTGCTGGACTTCCGCGCCTGGGACCGGGTTGCTGATCTGCTGACCGAGGCCGACTTCTACCGCGACGATCACCGCCGAATCTTCCGGCACCTTGCCGTGTTGTCGAACGCCGGCAAGCCGGTCGACGTCGTGACCGTGTTTGAATCGATCGAGCAGTCCAACGAAGTCGACCAGACTGGCGGCCTTGGCTATCTTGGAACGCTCGCGAATTCAGCGGTTTCTGTGGCCAACATCCGGCGCCATGCGGAAATCATTCGCGAGCGCGCGGTATTGCGCAAAGTCGGCGCCATCGGTGATGCCTTGAGCGCCGCCTGTTACCGCCCAAGCGTGCGCGCTATCGAGGCCATCGTCGCCGAAGCGGAGGCCGCGATCGCTGAAGCCCTGGACCGTCGCGCAAGCGAGCCAACGGGGCTCGGTGATGTGCTCGGCGAAGCCTTGAACTACATCGACACCCGCGGCGAGGTCGGAGGGCTGCGAACCGGCTTCCGCGACTTCGACGGCATGACCGGAGGCCTCGAGCCCGGGCAGCTGGTGATTGTCGCCGCGCGCCCTTCGATGGGGAAGACGGTATTCGGCTGCAACGTCGCCGCCAATGTGGCTCAGCGGGGTGCAGCCGTCTTGCTGATGACCCTCGAAATGACCCGGCGCGAGATTGGCATGCGGATCCTCGCAGCGCGCTCGGGCGTCTCAATGCACGCCATGCGGTCAGGGACCAAGGACGACGGAGCCTGGAAGCGGATGTCGAGCGAGCTCCGGCCTGCCAACGAGCAGCGCCTATGGATCGATGACACGGCCTCGGCGACTGTGGGCTATGTCCGCGCCAGGGCGCGACGCCTGAAGCGCTCCAAGGGGCTGGATCTGATCGTGATCGATTACCTGGGGCTGATGCGCGGCACCGGTGAGAACCGGACGCAGGAGATCGGATCGATCAGCCGCGGCCTCAAGGCCCTGGCCAAGGAGCTGGAGGTGCCGATCATCGTCCTGTCGCAGCTCAACCGCGGCGTTGAGGGCAGACAGGATAAGCGGCCGATGATGTCCGACCTTCGCGACAGCGGGGAGGTGGAGCAAGATGCCGACATCGTGGCCATGCTCCATCGGGA
>JAPLRA010000289.1 GCA_026399445.1 Sulfuritalea sp. | reverse complement strand
TGGCACTTCGGCGCGGCAAGACGCCTCATGGAAAGGCAAAAGCCCGGCTTGCTGTACAACGATCTCGCGGCCTGCAATGCCTACACCCACGGCATGGAAGCCGCAGCGGCACTGACCTGCCCGGCCCTGATCGTCAGCGGCAACAAGGACATGATGACGAACCCCAGAGCTGCCGCCAAGCTCGCCACGGCGATCAAGGACGTCAGGAGCGTCAGCCTCGATGGCGCCGGCCACACGCTGGCCGAACAACCCGATGCCTTGCTCGACGCCCTGCGGGCTTTCATCCTGTGACCCCGATGGAGACGCCCCAGGAGCACCACCAGGCGTTTCCGGTAGTCCGCAGCGGACTGCCGCTGTCCGCGCCCTTCGAATGGCTGCGGCGCGGCGCGGACGATTTCAGGGCCAGTGGCTTTCCCAGCCTGTTCTACGGCCTGTGTTTTGCCGCTGGCGGCTTTCTGCTCTTCCTTGCCTTTCGCCATGCCGTGCAGCTGGTTACGGCCGTCACGGCCGGATTCATGCTGGTCGGACCATTTCTTGCCCTCGGCCTCTATGAACTTTCGCGCCGCCGCGAAACCGGCGAAGCGCTGAGCTTGCCAGCCACGCTTACGGTCTGGAAGCGGAACTTCGGCTGCTTCGGCATTTATTCGCTGATCCTGATCGTCATCTATCTGATCTGGGCGCGCGCCTCGCTGGTGATCTTCGCCCTGTTCTATCAAGGCGGCATGCCGACTCTGGGCAGCTTCATGACGCAGATCCTGAAGTTCGACAACATCGAATTCCTGATCGAATTTCTGCTGGCCTACCTTGCTGTGGGCGGCATCTTTGCCATGCTGGTGTTTGCTGTTTCCGTGGTGTCCATCCCGATGATGCTGGAGAGCAACAAGGATACGATCACCGCCATGCTGGCCAGTTTTCTGGCGCTGGTGCGCAACCTGCCGATGATGCTGATCTGGGGTGCGCTGATTGCCCTGCTGACCGTACTGGGTATCGCTCTGGGATTCCTCGGCCTCATCATCACCATGCCGCTGGTGGGGCACGCCACCTGGCATGCCTACCGCGCGCTGATCGAACCCCCGGCACCGTGAGCAGCCACCGGAAGAACATCGCGCTGCTGGCCGGGGCGCAGGCCCTGTTGTTGCCCAACGGCATCATGCTGGTCGCCATCAACGGCCTGCTCGGCTTGCAACTCGCCACCGACAAACGCCTGGCCACTCTGCCGATCACCACCTACGTAATAGGCGGCGCACTGGCCACCCTGCCCGCCGCCTTTTTCATGAAGCGCTATGGCCGCCGTGCCGGCTTCATGCTCGGCGCCGGCCTCGGCATGCTCGGCGCGCTGATTTCGGCCTTCGCCGTGAGCATCGGCAGTTTCTGGCTGCTCTGTTTCGGCACCGTGTTCGCTGGCATCTACAACGCCTTCGGCCAGCAATATCGATTCGCCGCCGCCGATGCTGCGCCGCTCGACTGGAAGGGCAAGGCGATCTCGTTCACCTTGGCCGGCGGCATCCTCGGCGGCGTGATCGGGCCGGAAGTCGGCAAGCTGACACGCACCCTGCTGGAGCCGACCTACCTCGCCAGCTATGGAGCGCTGATCGGCTTTGCCGCGCTGTCGATGCTGATCGCCAGCCGGTTGGACATCCCGCCGCTGTCAGTCGCCGAGCAAAAGGCGGTCGGGCGTCCGCTGCGCCAGATCGCGCGCCAGCCGGCCTTCGTCGTCGCCGTGCTGGCCGCTGCCTGCGGCTACGGCGTGATGAACCTGCTGATGACGGCGACGCCACTGGCGATGGACATCTGCGGCCTGCCGTTTGCCGACACCGCCTTCATCCTGCAGTGGCATGTGATCGCGATGTTTGCGCCCTCGTTCTTCACCGGCAGTTTGATCAAGCGTTTCGGCGTGCTGAACATCCTCATTGTCGGTGCCGCGCTGATGTTCGTTTGCATCGGCATTGCCGTGTCGGGCCAGACGCTGATGCATTTCTGGTGGGCGCTGGTGCTGCTCGGACTGGGCTGGAATTTCCTGTTCATTGGCGGCACCACGCTGCTCACCGAAACCTATCGCGCCGAAGAAAAGGCCAAGGTGCAGGGCACCAACGACTTCATCGTGCTCGGCGTGCAGGCTGGGCCCTGCCCGTCGTGGCCATGACGGCCCTGGCGAGCGCGCTCTTGTGGCTTTTCCGCCGGACGTCCCGTTCTCGCGAGGCATCATGAACCCTGTCCTGCTTGTCGTCTCTGCCGCATTGGCGGCCGGCCTGTATCTGGTCGGGCTGGCGCTCGACATGTTCTGGCTGAAGTTGCTGACCAAACCCTGGCTGGTGGTCGCGCTAGCCACAGCGGTGTGGGCCCATGCCGGCAACGGTGCCGGCCGCCGCATCGCCTGGGGGCTGCTGGCCGGCGCAGTCGGCGACGTCTGCCTGGCCCTGCCCAATGCCTTCCTGCCGGGCATGATCGCGTTTGCCATCGGCCACGGTCTTTACGTCGCCGCCTTCGTGCAATGGAGCCGCACTCCTGGGCTGGTGCTGCTGGGGCCCGTCACGATCTTTGCCGGAACCGGGCTGTGGCTGATGCTGCCGGGCGCCGGCGCGCTGACATTGCCGCTGGCGGTCTACGTTGTTGTCATTGGCGCGATGATCTGGCGTGCAGCCGCCTGTGCGCTTGAGGCACAGGACGACGCTTTGATGCGCTGGGGCCCGCTGGCCGGCGCACTGCTGTTCGGCTTTTCGGATTTCCTGATCGGCATCCATCGCTTTCATCAGCCGATGCCGGGGGCCGCGTTTGCCATCATCCTGACCTATTGGGCCGGACAGGCCCTGTTCGCCGCAACCGCGATCAAGCGCGCCACACAGGCTGCCGAAATCGGCCAAAAAGCATAGAATCGCCGCAGACGACGGGCGAGAGAATGCCCTGACAGGACATGCACACCGCTTTTGAACAACCAAAGGGACTTTCCCTTTGGCTGCATTCCTTGCTCGCCGCGCGCCTCGCGGGGGCGTCGATATTTCTCGTCCTCGTCATCGCGGTGGAAGTGCTTCTGGGGTTTCATCACAGCGAAACCGAAGCGACCCGCAAGATGGATGCCATCTCCTTCGCTGGCAACTTGCGGGCATTGGCCGAGCGCGAACTGAATGCCGTGCTGTTCCTCTCCAATGGACTCGCCGGCTATCTGACGGTGAGCCATGACAGGCTCAACGCTAACGAAATCCGCGCAATTCAGGCCGAACTCCATCGCAACAGTCGCAATGTGCGCAACTTTGCCATTGCCGAGGGCACGATCATTCGCTACGTGTATCCCCTGGCGGGCAACGAAAAGGCGCTCGGCTTCGACTATTCGCGCAGCGAAAGCCAGTGGCCCGGCGTCAAGCGCGCCATCGACGACAGGCACGGAACCCTTCTGGGACCCGTGCGACTGGTGCAAGGCGGCACCGGGCTGATCTATCGCTATCCGGTGTTCGTCAAGGATAAGTATTGGGGCATGCTGTCGACCGTGATCGATGTCGATGGCTTCCTGCGCAGCGCCTTCGAAGCGGTAGCCAACCAGCGCTACGAGTTTGCCGTCGCGGTGCGCGAGAGTCAGGGCTCCCCCAATGTCTTCTGGGGCAGTCCGGCCTTGTTTCAATCTCCAGAAGCCACCTTGCTCGAGGCCGATGTACCCAACGGAAAGTGGGTCTACGCAGTACGCCAGAAGGAAGCTCCTCTCGGGCAGTTGCTCGATTTGTCGCTGCGACTGCTGGGCTGGATAATTGCGCTCCTGCTCGGTCTGGCCATGTATTTGCTGCTGAAAAGCCGCGTTGAACTCGCGCAACTGGCACTGTTCGACACGCTGACCAACCTGCCCAATCGTCGCCTGCTCGAAGATCGCCTGCATCAGGCCGTGAGCCGGCATGCGCGACGCCCGGCAAGCCACTGCGGCCTGCTCTTCATCGACCTCGACAAGTTCAAGGCAATCAACGACACCCATGGCCACAAGGCGGGTGACGTCGTGCTGCAGACTGTCGCGCAGCGCATTCGCGAGGAAGTTCGCGCCGGTGACACGGTGGCGCGCTGGGGCGGTGATGAACTGGTGGTCGTGGTCGAGGAAACCGATACCGCCAAAATAGAGCAACTCGTCGTCCGGTTGAGAGAACTCATCACCGCGACGATTGATTTTGACGGCGTAGCGCTGCATGTCGGCGTCTCCGTCGGTGTCGCCATATTCCCGGATGATGCAAACTCCTC
>JAPLRA010000494.1 GCA_026399445.1 Sulfuritalea sp. | reverse complement strand
TCGGAATCGGTCGCGCCGATCAGGACGCCTTCGCCCTGCGCTCGCAGCAGCGCTGGGGAGCCGCCCAGGCCGCCGGCTATTTCCGGGATGAAATCGTTCCGGTCGAGATTGCCCAGAAGAAGGGCGATCCGAAGATTTTTGACACCGACGAACATCCGCGCCCCGACACCACGCTGGAGCAACTGGCGAAACTCAAGGGCATCAACGGGCCCGAGCTCACGGTGACGGCGGGCAATGCCTCTGGCGTCAATGACGGTGCCTGCGCCCTGCTGATCGCCTCGGAGGCCGCCGCGAAACAGCACGGCCTGACCCCGAAAGCGCGCATCGTGGCCATGGCCACCGCCGGCGTAGCACCGCGCATCATGGGCTTCGGCCCGGCCCCGGCGGTGAAGAAGCTGCTGGCGCAAACCGGGCTGAGACTCGACCAGATGGACGTCATCGAACTCAACGAGGCCTTCGCCGCACAGGGTCTGGCGGTCACGCGCGATCTCGGCCTGGCGGACGACGATGCCCGGGTCAATCCCAACGGCGGCGCCATTGCCATCGGCCATCCGCTGGGCATGAGCGGCGCGCGCCTGGTCACCACCGCGATGTACCAACTGCATCGCAGCGGCGGCCGCTACGCGCTGTGCACCATGTGCATCGGCGTCGGCCAGGGCATCGCCATGATCATCGAACGGGTCTGACGATCACGACCGCCGATCATTTCTCCGGCCACGCCGCCGACTACGCCAAGGCCAGGCCTTCCTACCCGCCCGAACTGTTCGCCTGGCTTGCGCAGCAATGCCCGACGCGTGATCTGGCCTGGGATTGCGGCACCGGCAACGGGCAGGCGGCGCAGGCGCTGGCGGAACATTTCCGGCGCGTCCATGCCACGGACCTCTCCGCCGAGCAGGTGGCGCAAGCCAGACCGCACCCCCGCATCGACTATCGCGCCGCGCCGGCAGAAGCCAGTGGTCTCGCAGATCGCAGCTGCGATCTGGTCACCGTCGCGCAAGCCCTGCACTGGTTCTGCAACGATGGCTTTTATGCCGAGGTGAAGCGCGTGCTGAAACCGGGCGGCCTGTTCGCCGCATGGACATACACATTGCTGCGCGGCGAGCCGGAACTCAACGCGATCGTTGGAGACTTCTACACCAGCGTCGTCGGGCCCTATTGGCCGCCGGAACGCCGCTGGGTCGATCTCGGCTACCGCGACATGCCCTTTCCCTGTGCCGATATCGTTGCGCCAGAATTCGAGATCCGTGTCGAGTGGACCCTGGCCGATCTGCTGGCCTATGTTCGTACCTGGTCGGCAACGCAGCGCTGTATCAGGGAAGTCGGCGCCGACCCCTGCACCGTCCTGGGTGAGCGCCTGAGAGAACTCTGGCCCCGGCCGGAAACCAGAAAGACCATTGTCTGGCCAATTGCCTTGCGTTGCGGGAGACTTGAATGAACAACGAACACGCTACCGAACTTGCCACGCTGGGCGGCGGCTGCTTCTGGTGCCTGGAAGCAGCCTTTGTCCAACTCGCCGGCGTCGCGTCGGTCGTCTCCGGCTATGCCGGCGGGCCGATGCGGAATCCCGACTACCGCAGCGTATGCAGCGGCGACACCGGCCACGCCGAAGTCGTCGAGGTGCGCTTCGATCCTGCCGTCATCGACTACCGCACCCTGCTGCAGGCATTTTTCGCCATCCACGATCCGACCACGCCCAACCGGCAGGGCAACGATGTCGGCAGCCAGTATCGCTCGGTGATATTCACCCACGGCGCCGAACAGGAAAAGACCGCCAGGGAACTGGTCGCGGAACTCGCTGCAGCGAAAATCTGGCCTGCGCCTATCGTTACCGCCGTATCGCCAGCGCCGACTTTCTGGCCGGCCGAGAATCATCACCAGAACTATTACGCCAACAACCCTGGCCAGTCTTACTGCCAGTTCGTCGTGGCGCCGAAGGCGGCAAAACTACGCAAGGTGTTTGCCGGGCGACTGAAGAAGTAGCTATTCGGCATCCGGCTGCAGCGCCGGAACCGACTTGGCGAAGGCCGGCAGCGTCAGGCAGTGTTGGTGAATGCGCATCACCGTCGGCACATGATCGAGCCGCGCATTGAAGCGCTGCGCGTTGAATATCTGCGGCACCAGGCAGATGTCCGCCAGGGTCGGCGTGTCGCCGTGGCAGCAGGCACCGGTGCGGTCGTTGCCGACCAGCATGCCCTCGACGGTCGTCAGCCCGGTTTCGACCCAATGGCGGTACCAGGCGTTTCTCTGCTCTTCGGACACGCTCAGCGTCTTGCTCAGGTAGCCCAGTACACGCAGGTTGTTCAGCGGGTGTATTTCGCAGGCGATTGCCAGTGCGATCGCCCGCGTTCGCGCACGGCCAGCCGCATCGTTGGGGAGCAGCGGCGGCTGTGGCCGCGTTTCGTCGAGATATTCGATGATGGCCAGGGATTGCGTCAAGAGGACTCCGTCGTCGTCCAGCACCGGCACCAGCGCAGCCGGATTCATCGCCGTGAATTCGGCGGCAAACTGCTCGCCACCCCCTTTCAGCAGATGTACCGACGCGTATTCATAGTCAAGGCCCTTGAGCGCCAAGGCGATCCGCACACGGAAACTGGCGGAGCTTCGAAAATAGTTATAGAGCCTCATGACCATCCTGCGAAAAAATGCAATTAAGGGGTTTGCCCGCCCCTGCTCACGTAACGTCGGAATTCGGCGCAAAGACTAGAATGGCAGCACTATAGTCCGGTCAATTTCGATGTCAAAGCTTGAGGCCACCACCGGTTCCAGTCGCCGAAGGTCTGTCGGCTGGTTCAGTGTCGCATTGTCGACAATGATCCTGCTGTCCCCAGCCGCCCTTGCTGCCCCCTCCGATCCGGCACTGCGGCGCAGCGAACAACTTGATATGCGCCGACTTGGCAAGGCGTCGGATGACGAGCGTGCGGTACTGCGTGTCGAGTGGCGTGCCGCGGTCACGGGTGCGGATG
>JAPLRA010000077.1 GCA_026399445.1 Sulfuritalea sp. | reverse complement strand
CCTACTCATGGCGCTGGGGCCGCGCATCGAGCACGAAATAAACCGCTTCTGCGACGAGAACTTCGGTCCCGAAAAATAGCGGCTTCAGGACGATGTCCTGAAGCCGCGCAGGATCAGTCTTTCAGAGAACCGATCAAGTCGACGTAGCGCTTCATCGCGTCGTCGTTCGTGGTGCCCTTGATCGCGGCCCAGGCATCGAACTTGGCGCGGCCCACCATGTCGGTGAAGCCCGGGCGCTTACCCTCGACGTCGCCGTCCGTGGCCTGCTTGTAGAGCGCGTAGAGTTGCAACAGCACGTCGTTGGAGGGCCGCTCCGGGAGTTTCTTGGAATCGGCCACCGCTGCTTCGAATGTGTTCTTGAGTTTGCTCATGTCGCCTTTCGTAGCCCTAAATGTGGTCGCCAGGATTTATATGTCCCCGCGGAACGCGGGGACGGTATCCCGGCGATATGCCGATAAATTCGAGGACACGCGCAATGCTACGACGTGAAAAAATGTCGGCCGTCGATACGGCTTGGCTGCGAATGGACCGCCCGACCAATCTGATGATGATTGTCGGTGTCATGGTATTCCAGGAGCGGATGGATTTCGACCGTTTGCGCAATACCGTCGAAGCTCGCCTGGTCGGACGCTACCGGCGCTTTCGCCAATGCGCGGTACAGGAGGTCGCCGGCGCCTTCTGGCAGGACGATCCCGATTTCGATATCGACGCACACCTCAAGCGCCGCGTCCTGCCGGACAAGGCCGGCAAGAAGGAATTGCAGGCGCTGGCCAGCGAACTCGCCGTGCAACCACTCAATCCAGGAAAGCCGTTGTGGCGCTTCGACCTGATCGAGGATTACGAAGGTGGTTCGGCATTGGTCACCCGCATCCATCACAGCATCGCCGACGGCATTGCGCTGGTGGGGGTCATCCTCTCGCTCACCGATCTTTCGTCGCGCGCTGCTGCGCAAAAACACGTCACCCCGGAACCGGAAGAACCGGCTGCAGACGATGTTCCTGTCGTGTTCCTGTCGGCCTGCTGGAGACCCTCGCCGAAACACTCGCTTCGGTCCTCGACGTCGGCGCTGATCTGGGCAGCAAGGCCTACGATCTGGCGTCGCATGGGGATCGCCTGTCCGCCTACGGCCGGCATGGCATCGGCCTCCTCACCGAACTCGCCAAGCTGCTGGCAATGCCACCGGACTCGCCGACCAGCCTCAAGGGCAAGACCAGCACGGTCAAGCGCGTGGCGTGGTCGGACCCAATCCCGCTGGGCGAAGTTAAAGCACTGGGCAAGGCCCTGGGCTGCTCGGTCAACGACATCTTGCTGTCCGCCGTGGCCGGCGCACTGCGCGCCTATTTCCAGCAGAAGGGTGAAACCGTGCACGAGGTGGAAGTGCGCGCCATGATCCCCGTCAACCTGCGCACGGCCCGCGACGAGGGTACGCTGGGCAACCGCTTCGGCCTGGGCACGCTGTCGCTGCCGCTGCATGAAGCCAACCCGTTCGCGCGCCTGTTCATGGTGCGAAGCCGCATGAACGAGCTCAAGGGCTCGTATCAGCCGCCGCTGACGCTGGGCATCCTCGCCGCAGTCGGCATCGCTCCGAAAATCATCCAGCAGCAGTTTCTCGACATCCTCGCTGCCAAGGCCAGCACGGTGATGACCAACGTGCCCGGGCCGAAGCAGCCGCTCTATCTTGCCGGTTCATGCCTCGAGCAGTGCATGTTCTGGGTGCCCCAATCCGGCGACATCGGCATCGGCGTTTCGATTCTGAGTTACAACGACAATGTTCAGTTCAGCCTCATCACCGACCGCCATTTCGTTCCGGATCCGGAAACCATCACGCCGTTGTTTGCCGCCGAATTCGACAAAATGATGCTGGCACTGCTGATGCTCGACTGGGAGCAGCCCTTCGAACTGGCGCAGGTCGAGCAGCAGTTGTTCGGCACAAAGTTGCCGCCGCCGCTCGTGGCGGAAAAAACCAGCGTCCACAAACCGGCGGCCCCGGCTAAGCGCGCCACGACAAAATCCCGCAAGCCAGCCGCCAAGCCGGCAGCGCGAGTACCCAAGCGTTTCCGCAATCCTGCCTAGCAGGGCCTAGTCCTCGAGTTCGGACTTGGCCAGTTCCACATCGAGGCGTTCCATGGCATCGGCCGGTGTCGCTACCGCGGATTTTTCATAGAACTTGACCGCCTGATCCATCTTGCCCTCGCCGAACATCATGACCAGCGCGTTGGCGTATTCGATGCGGGCGATGGCCGAATCCGGGGCAAGTTTCAGCGCCGACTCGAAGTGCTTCACGGCCAACTCCTTGGTCGCTCCGTAGGTCAGCTTGCCGATCAACGCGCCGACCTTGTCCACTACTTCGGCATGGTAGGCGCCCAGAGCGGTATGGGCCTCGGCGTGCTTCGGTTCGAGCTTCAGGGCTGCATCCAGCGCCACCTTGATCCTGCCGCCCAGCCCGTGTGCCAGGGCGTTGAGCACCGAGATGCCCTGACTGTAGCGGCCCAGCGCATAGGCCTGGAAGTACCAGGCGTTGGCATTCTTAG
>JAPLRA010000256.1 GCA_026399445.1 Sulfuritalea sp. | reverse complement strand
CTCTACCTGCGCACTCATTCCTTCGGCGACTTCTCGCGGGACTGGAACTGGCCATCGGCCTGGCAGCGCGCCGGTCTCGACTACTACCCCAAGCTGGTCAGCGGGATTCCCTACACCCCATCTCCGGGGCCGCGCTTGCTGGTGCGACGCGGCATCGAACGCGAAACCGTTGCGCCGGCTCTGATCGAAGCTGCACTGGAAGTCACCCGCCGCTTTGGGGCATCCTCCTGGCAATGCCTGTTTGTCGAGGAAGAGGATCGCGCCCGATTGGCGGCAGCCGGCCTCCTGATGCGACGCGGCGTGCAGTTCCACTGGTTCAATCGAGCCTACCGCGACTTCGACGACTTCCTCGCCGGCTTCACCGCCGACAAGCGCAAGAAGCTCAAGCGCGAACGCAGGCTGGTGCAGGAATCAGGACTTAGGCTCGTAGCCATGCATGGCGATGAAATTGGTCCAGCCCTCTGGCAGGCCATTCACCGCCAGTATCGCGACACCTTTGCCCGCTATGGCAATCACCCCGCATTCCCATTGGAGTTTTTCATCGAAGCGGGCGCCCTGATCGCCCGACGACTGGTGGTCTTCATCGCCTCTGCTACCGCGACGGCCGCACGCTCTATGGCCGACACTGGGGGACAGAAATCGAGATGCCCGGCCTGCACTTCGAGCTTTGCTACTACCAGGGCATCGAGTACTGCATCCGCCACGGCCTGCAGGGCTTCGAGCCCGGCGCACAAGGCGAACACAAACTCGCGCGCGGCTTCGAGCCGGTACCGACCTGGTCGGCGTTCTGGATCGCGCATCCCGGCATGCGCCGGGCCGTCGCCGACTTCATCGTCCGCGAGGATTCAGCGATGCAGGACTACGAAGCTGAAACTGCAGCCCGCCTGCCGTTCAAGTCCGCAGACTGAACGACCCTCACAACAGAATCCCTAGTGGTTGCCGGAAGCAATGGCGAACATTCGCTCATTGCGCCTTTTTCGCGCTTCTTCGACCGTCAGTCCGACCAGGCTTTCCGGCGGCAAGGGCACGTCCCAGTGCTGCTGAAACAGATCCATGTCCTCGCCGGTATCGAGATGAGCACGGTATACCTTCTCCTGCCAGGCGGGAGCATTGGGCAGGGCAACGAGTTCGACGGATTCGATACGCATGGAAAGTGTCCTCTTGAGGCGTGACGTTTCCAACATCCTGCGCTCACGACTGCTGCCCTGTAATCCGGAATTTGATGAGGAATGCCCTCTTGTTTCCGCTTCTCAAACGATCGGGAACAGGATCAGGGCAGAGGGTCACCCCTTGAAACGTCGCTATCGCCGCAAGCTTCTCACTTGTCCTGGCGAAGCTCGTTGAGGCGTCTTGCGTGGCTTCTGGCTTCTGCCGTATTCATTGCGGACACCTGACGACCAAAGGCATCGCGCGCCTCTGCGGTCTTCTGTGTGGCTTGAATGCTGCGGATGCAGCGCCAGCGCTTGCCCGCCTTGGTTTCGATCTGGCGCATCTCCTCAACCGGATGATGGGTGCCGCAGTGGTAGCAGAATTTGGTCTGGTTGGTCATGAGTCAGATTGTCAGCCGTGAGTGATCTAAAGCCAAACGCGCAATTGGATACATTTTCGGGGAATCCACACAACATGGAAAAAGGGTTTCCGGCCAATTGCCGGAAACCCTTGGTATTACTGGTCGGGGCGGCGGGATTCGAACTCGCGACCCCTTGCACCCCATGCAAGTGCGCTACCAGGC
>JAPLRA010000405.1 GCA_026399445.1 Sulfuritalea sp. | reverse complement strand
CGTCCCTGCCAGGGCGCACGTCACTTGATTGAGCACACTGTAGGGTGATCCCGCCGATCCAGCCGGCGTGCAACTGCCCGATGCCGCCGCCACCACCGGCGTGCCGGTGTAGCCGCAGACTATTTTCGAGGTCGATGCCGAAGTGAGCGGCGGGTTGTAATTCGTGCAGGTCGCGACCGCATTGCTGGTGGTCGACGTCCCGGCCAGGGCGCACGTCACTTGATTGAGGACACTGTAGGGTGATCCCGCCGATCCAGCCGGCGTGCAACTGCCCGATGCCGCCCCCACCACCGGCGTGCCGGTGTAGCCGCAGGTAACATACGACGCATACGGGGACGAGCCCGATGCGGCCCCGGAAGTACAGGTTGCGACGGCCGTAGCAGTTACCGCCGCCTCGTAGACGCAAGCGCGAGCCACCCCAACGGTGTAGTTGGTCGGTCCGGGCGAGGCGGTTGCCGTGGCACAGGAACTCAAACCGCCGGTAACAACGGGGGCGGCGTATTGGCATCGCCGGTTTCTGGTAGTGGAATCCACAGTTCCCGGCGTCACCGTGCAGGAAGTGGTGTCGGTCCAGGCGGTGTCCTGCCACAACTCGGTAAGAGAATTGTAAATATTGTCCTTTACCTGCAACTGCTGAGTAGTCGCCTGCAGGTAGTAGGTCTTCTTTTCCAGCGGCCTTGTCGTCGCCACCAACTGGGTCACCGTTTGCTGTAGCGGCGTCGTTGTCGCCACCAGTTGCGTTACGGTTTGCTGCAGCGGCGTCGTCGTCGCTACCAGTTGCGTCACCGTTTGCTGCAGCGGCGTCGTTGTCGCCACCAGTTGCGTTACGGTTTGCTGCAGCGGCGTCGTCGTCGCCACCAGTTGCGTCACCGTTTGCTGCAGCGGCGTATCCGTTTTTGTAAGGGTGTAGGTGTAACTCTCCAGCGGCCGCGTGGTCGACTGAATAAAGGTCTCGTTCTTCTGCAACTGCCTCGTCGTGTCGATCAGGTTGTAGGACTTGCTGACCAGGTTGTACGTATCCTTGGTGAGCGGCGTGCTGCGGGTTCGCAATTGCGTGGTCTGCAACTGATACGGATAGGTGGTCGTGGTAACGGCCGATTGTGTGAGCTGGCGGCTGGTAACTTGCTGCTGCCGCGTCCTTTGCTCGTACAGCATCGTATTGCTCGCCCACTGCTCGTCATTCCACCAGGTCGTGGACGTCGTGAGCGTTTGCGTGCCGCCGTCGTAAAAGGGTCGGGGGTCGTTGTGGTCCTGATTGCCGATGGCGGTGGTGCCATCGATCTGCGTGGGCGTCGTCGAGTCGTTCCAGTAGCCGTCGGTCGACAGGATGGTGAAGTTCTGCTGGCAGGAGTACTGCATCGGATCGTTGGCGGCCACGCCGTTCATGGTCGGCTTCTTGCCCGCATACAGCTTCCCGACATCTGCCAGCGCCGTGCGCAACGGCGTCTGCCCATTCGGGTACGCATTCAGAAACTTGCCGTACCAAAGGTTCTTCTGCGTGCCGTCGAAGGCGGACGGATTCAGAAACTCGCTGCCGGCGCCATTGTTGATGCTGTAGTAGCCGACGCGGAACTGGTCATCCACGCTGGAGAACGCGATGCTGGCCGAGGTTTTCATCATCTGCATGCGGGTTTGGTAATACGCGTACCAGTTGGCGTAGTTGGTCATTTCCTCCGCATAGGTACAGGTGGTGCCGGCGCAATCCGTGCGGCCGGTGGCCTTGGTCGCGGTACCTGGGAAGGGGTAGCTGGTGATGGACGGCGTAATGACGGTGAGCAGGTTGGCGCCGGGGACGAACCCGTACCCGAATGCGGTCACCGTGGTAGTGGTATTGGGGGAAATCGACGGGGTGACGAGCGTCGCACTCGGTGCAGTGAGGGTAACCACGTTGCCGTTGCTCGACGCGCTGTAGCCAGCTGTCCCGCAGGCACCGGCAATTCCAGCGGTGCAGGCGTTGATGTTCGCGGCGATCTGCGTCGCGACGGCGGTGGTGTTGCTCGGAGCGTTTATGCTTACCACATTCCCCAGGTTGGTCGCGCTGTAGCCGACCACGGTGCAGGACCCACTCAATCCGGCAGTGCAGGCGTTGATTTTGGCGACGATCGCGGCGGCCATCAGCGTGGTGGTGGTGATGCCGGCGGTGCCGGTGCCGGCAGAGGTGATGCGCAAGCCCCCAACGGTAATGTTGGTAACCGACGAGGCGAAACCGGTGACCGTGATGGTCGCCACATTGGGCGCCCCGAAGGAGAACGTGGTAGTCGTGGTGGTGGCGCCGGTAACGACCGGCGTGGGGGCGGGGATGGTGACTAGAGACCCCGCGGCAACCGCGCTATAGCCGCCCACCGCGCAGAAGCCGGTACTTGCTGCAGTGCAGTTGTTGATGTTCGTTGCGATCCTGCTGGCCACGGTACTGGTGGTCGCGCTGCTGCTGGTCGCGGCGCTAAGTATTTGCTGGCCATTGACAATGACGCTGCTAGCCACCCCACCGCCCGTGACCGTGAAGGTCGAAATATTGGGCGTTCCGGAGAACGCGGTAGGGGCTGAAGTGGCAGCGCTTCCGGTGAACACCGGCGCGACGGCGGCGCCGGTACTGGTGGCGGCGGAGAGGATTTGGACTCCACTCACGGTGATGCCGCTAATCGCACCAGCGCTGTTGACCGTGATGGTTGAGGTAACCGGACTGGTCGGCGCCGCGAACGCGGTGATGGACGCAACGGTTCCGCCGGTGATCACCGGCGAGGCGCTGGTGGTATCGGGGGCGGTGATGGTGACCACTGATCCCAGGCTGCTCGCGCTATAGCCGACCACCGTGCAGGCGCCAGTCAACCCATAGGTACACAGGTTGATCTTCGCGGCGATCGCATCGGCCAAGAGGCTGGCGCTGCCAAGGACGCCGGTGCTGGCGGATAGTATTTGCGGGCCGCCTGCCCCCACCAGAACGCTGGTAACCGCTGAAGCGAAGCCCGTAACCGTGAAGGTCGCGGTCCGCGGAGCGGGCATGCGCGCAAAGGTGTAAGGGGTGACGCCTGGGGGCGGGGCGGGGTCATCAGCGATGTTGGCGGCCTGGCAGCGAGTGCCGGCCTCAGTCGTCGAGACACGGGCGCTGATCGACGTGTCGCACCAGCGCAGCTTTGCCGGGAAGGTGTAAATACCCGTCGGCGTGGCCGAGGCGGTACAGGTCCTGAGCTTCTCGTCGGTGCAATATTCGCCCGGCACGGTGGTATAGGAATAGGCATTGCCTTCGAGGTTCGTGCGGTAATAGGTTCCGTCAAAAAAATTGGGCGCAACCGGCGCAGGTAAGAGGGCATTGAAGAGATTCTGGACCTTGTATCCGTCCTGCAAGACCGACTTCCAGTTCGGTGAGCCCGCGGTGGCCGTGGCATCGCCGCCCCTGGTGACGCTTTGCCCGTTCATGCTCGGATAGGTGGCGGTATCGAGCGCCCCGGTGTTGGTGTACATCACCGGCGGACGGTAGTAGGTTGCCGGGTTATAGGCCACGCCGTTAAACGCGCTGTTGAAAAATCGGTGCAGGGGCTTTACCAGCGACAGGTCGCTAGCGCGGAGTGGACCGGCCCAGTCCGGCAGGTAATCACGACTCATGCTGCCCGAGTCGTCGAGCACGAACATGACGTTGGGCAGGGCCTTCAAGGCCCCCCCCGAGGTGAACGGCTCGGTAGCGAGGTTGGTCGCCCCGCCAGCAATCAGCTTGCGGCTAACATTGATGAATACTGAGGTGCTCATGACCATCTCCCGAGATTCGCTACAGCGCGACAATTGTCTGGACGTAACTCACGGTATTGCGCGGCCCGACGGTGCGGGTCGTGATGCGGTAGTAGTACTGAACAATCATGGGCAGCGTGACGGCGCCGGCGGCAAGGCTGGCGCCGACCAGGCTGCTTTTCTGCGCGCCGCTGGCACACCCGGTGGATACTTGCATGGGGTCACCCGCGGTCTGGCAGAGGCGATGAATGGTGTATGACACGGTATTGCCGGCGCCGTCCGTGGGCAAGCGGCACACCCGGCCGCAATTGGCACACGCCGGACTGCAGGTTTTTACGGCCACCGTTGCGGCGACCTGCCCCGGCGGGTCGATCACCGTCCGCCAGTAGGTATCCCATGCCGCCGCGTTGACCGGATCGGTGGCAAACGGCGCGGAAGCGGAAAAGCCCTGGGTATAGTTGTCGGTCTGGAAAAACGACAGGTCGTTTGCCTCGAGGAAGGTGCTGATGCCGTCTTCGATGCCGCCCTGGCTGGCATGGGTCGCCGATTGCTGGAACGCCAGATTGCCGGCGATGATGTTGGTGGTGCCCACCGACCGGACCAGCGCGAGACCGCCCAGCGTCAGCGCGACCAAAATGATCAGCGAAACCATCAGCACAACACCGCGCTGGGCGGCGGGAAGATTGGGCTTGCGGGAAGGCAAAGGCCTGGATGGGTGGCTTAACATCCGTCTACGACTCCGAGCGAGGTTATGTTGCGGATAGGGATGGTGGTCTCGAAGACCTTGTAGCGAAAGTCCGCCCACGTCGGCCAGGTGGTGGTATCGGGACGGGTGAGGGTCAGGTTGATCGCGACCGCCGCCGCGTTCGCGGCGTTGACGGCGACAGCGGCGGCATCGCTGCCGGCCCACGTCGGCGCCGCCGCCGTGACATTGACGCCGCCGGGCGCTTTTTCCGGCTGGCTGCTGCGCGCCACCAAGGCCAGGCGGATAGCGGACACCCGGACCAGGCCACAGGTGTTGGTATTTGCCGCGGCAATGGCGCTGACCGGCGTCAGGGAAGTCGCCACGGTCCGATCCCAGACATCGGCGACGCCGTCCATGCTGATGGTGGGATCGAGCGGGTTGCCGTCCGTCGTGTCGCGGCCGTACTGCGCGCGCAGACTCACGATATCGCTGGCAATCGGTACCCAAGAGGTGTTGCATGAGCCCCCCAAGGTGGTGCCGGCCGGACTGTCGGCGGCGGTACATGCAGCACCGCAGTCGTTGGTGGTGTAGTCGCACACGGTAAGCTTGCCGTTGCGAACGGCATAGGCCTGTACCTTGGGTTTCGGTCCCAGGTTGAACAGGCGAGGGCCCTGCACGGTCGAGGCCACGGCGGTCGTGTCCGTGGTGATTACGGTGGTGGACGTGCTGGCTCCGCCGACAACGCCCAAGGTCTGATTACAGGGCACCGGCTGCGGGGCTTGGGTGATCGCCACCAACCTGTCGCCCGCATTGAATACTGTCGGTGACGTTACGACAAATCCGGGAGCAGGGAGGACAACGACGGACTTGATGATGTCGCCCTCCACCGTGCCGTTGCTGTTGCCGGCGACAAGCAGCAGGGTGTCGGTATTCGGATCTCCGGCCGGAATGAGCGCGGAATTGATTGTCACCGGCACCAGGGGAAGCGCCGCAATGGTGGGCCCGGTGGGAGCAAGCGCGGCGTTGGTACCCCATTGGCTGTTGATGACGGTACATCCAATTATTTGCAGGGCACTGATGCCCCACCCGCTTTGCTGAATATCGCGCTGCACGCCGTTGAGCGCAATGGCGCCACCGGTGATCGCGTCAGACCCGCCGCTGGTGGTGCGTCTTTGACCCTCGAAAACGCTGAATACCTGCGTCATGACCAGAATGCCGAGCAAGCCGATGACCATCGCCACCATGACTTCGACCAGGCTGAAGCCGGCGACCAGCGAAGGGTGCCGGTTCGCAACACGCAAACCCGCGTAACGGCTTTCCCGCATCCGCGGCGCACGGGGCTTGGTTGTCGACAGCTTGTGGGCAGTTGGAGTCAAGGCAGCCTCTAGATTATTTGCACAACGACGCTGTAGGTGTGGACGATGTTCAAGGGGACTTCGTTCGGCGCCTGCCAGCGCACGACAACGGTGACCAGACTGCTGGTTTGCGGCGGGCCGACGACACCGGGCACTACCACCACCGTTGGCTGGTTCACCGTCGTCGTCACGCCCGGCAAGGTAGTGGCGACCCGGGTCGCCCATGGGGTATAGATGGCGCCACCGGTCTGGAAGTTTCCCTGCAAGGTAGCGCCGTCGCGATTGCCAACCCACATTTGGCCAATGAGTTCGTTGGCCAGCAAGCCGGCATCGGCGCGAAACTTGGCATCGCGGGATGCCTTGATGGTCGAGGCCTGCATGCCGACGATGCCCAGAATGCCGATGGAAAAAATAAGAATGGCGATCAGCGCTTCCAGCAGCATGACGCCTGATTGATTTCTGCGCACATGTCCTCCTAGAAACATCGCTGCGGGTCGGTGGCGCCAGCACCGGTAGAGGCGAACGTCGGGTCACACATGCGAACCTCCCCGCCGGGGGTAACGGTTACCTGCATGCGTCGCTCCGTTGTCGAGGTGGCACATTTGTTCACACCCCCGACCGTGACGATTGCTACCGGTGTCGAGGCGGCGGTTTGGTCAATACCGGCGCAAATGACCAGGTTGCTGGCCAACACTCCGGTGGGAATCCGTCCCAGGCCATTAAAGCTGATGAAGGGCTGCCCGGCCCCGGGGGCCGTCCCGGCGACCACCACCACCCCGCTGGAGCCTTCCGTCGCGGGCCTGACCCGAATGATGGCGGGTGCCACGGCGTTGCCGAGATCGGCGTCTTCAGCCAGGGGGGGGGTGTCGCATACCGAGTTCGGATTGGTCGGGTCGTCACGGCTGATGATCCAGGTACCGTAGCTGGCAGTACTTCCGGCGGTGCCAAGCACGCAGGTGTTGTCGAGCGTGCTGATGAGTTGAAAGCGCATCGTGGTATTGCGCCTCACGGCCTCGGCCTTCGCCAACTGGATGCCGTTGAGGATGGCCTCGGTCGTGCCACGAATCTTGGCGTTTTGGGTCCATGCGCGATAACTCGGGGCGGCCAATGCCAACAGTACGCCAACGATGCCGATCACGACGACCATTTCGACCAGGCTGTAACCCTGTTGGGAGGACCGCCACACGATCATGTCAGCATGCCCCGCCCTGCGCCGTGAGCCAACAGGCCTGGGTTGCCGCGGTGCGCCAATTTGACGGAGCGGGGGCAGCAATGACGGTGGTTTTCGCGCCGGCCTGGTTTACCGTGTAGGTAAATCCCGCCATGGAGGCCTTGCCTGTCGCGCGCAGCGTGAACACGGTGACGGTGCCCGCCACCGAGCAATCAAAGTCGAAGAGCTTGCTGGTGGTCGTATCGGCTGTGCAGCCCGGCCCGCCGGCATAGGTGCGGTTGTCCTGGAAATATTGCTCCATGGCCACCACCTTGTTGGACAAGCCGCTCGCCGCATCCGGGATCTTGCCCCGTATCAGATAATCCGTATAGTTGGGCATGGCGATAGCGGCAATAATCCCGATAATCACCACCACGATCATCAATTCGATCAGCGTAAACCCGGAGCTTTTTTTCATTTTCCCCACCTTTCCAAGTATTGAAGCAGAAGAACGTCTGCGCGTCCAAGCATGCCCGACAAACGGCGCCTTTTGTTCGTCGAACGGCGCTCATGGTGGCGAGAGTTATCGGGTAGCGTTGATTATAGCTATGCCGAACGAACTCGCATGAACGCGACAACCGGAGGCGCGGCGAAGCAACAGCGCCATGACATAATCACCTCATGCCCCGCCTGCAACGCGACATTCTTCTTGGCTTCGCCCTGATCTGCTGCCTTGCGATCAGCCTGATGTCGTCCAATCTGCTGCGCTGGGCCGATCAATCGCTGTATGACAGCCAGACGCGCTGGCTGCGCGCGCGCATGCCTTCGGCGCTGCCGCAGGACGTGGTGGTAATCGGCCTCGACGAAGCCGCTTACGAGTCGATCCCCGAGCCCTATGCCCTCTGGCACCGGCATCTGGGCGAACTGCTGGCCGGTCTGGCGGAAGCCAAACCGGCGGTGGTCGGGCTGGCGACGCCGCTGCCGGTGCGCTCCTACGATTTCCTGATCAAGGGCATCGATGCGCCGCTGATCGACGGCATCAAACGCCTGCGCGCCGCGGCGCCGCTGGTGGTGGGGCAGCCCATGGGCATCGGTCGCCAGTTGCGCCCCATCGCGCCGGAACTGCTGGCAGCCGCCGGCAACAGCACGGTGGCCTCACTGGCTATCTGTGAAGATTCCGACGGCACGGTACGGCGCATCTACCAACAGCGCTGTGTCACGGAGGACAAGAACGAGCCCTTCGCCCACGCCATGGCCAAACACATGGGGCGTGACGGTTCGCCCAGCGGGATGATCGACTACAGCGCCGGCGGCGAAATCGAGTACCTCCCGTTCCGTGAGGTGCTGGGCTGGATTCGCCAGGGCCAAGCCGAGCAACTGAAGAGCCGCATCCAGGGCCGCGCCGTGGTGGTGGCGAGCCTGCTGCCGACCGAGGCGCGCTATCGCCTGCCGGTATCGCTCGCGGCGTGGGAGCGCGGCAGCCGCACCGAGCCCGGCGCCGTGGCCCATGTGCAAGCCCTGCGTTCCTTGCTCAGCCGCGGCCTGATCGAGCGGGTCTCCGAGCCCGTGTCACTGGTGCTGGCCGTGCTCGGCGCCCTGCTCTGGTTCGGTCGCAATGGCTGGATCAAGCTGGCCGCGCTGCTGGCGACCGCCTGTGCCGTGGTGGCGGGCTCCACCTATGCGATCTGGCAAGGACATTACCTGCACACCGGCGCCCTGCTCGCGGTCGTTCTCATGGCATTTCTGGCGCGCCTGATCTGGGAGTCGGTGCGCCACTATCGTGAAAAGCAATTGCTGCGCTCGGCCTTCGCCGGACATGTCAGCCCGCAGGTGATGCGCGCCATCCTCGGCGGCGCGCTGCAACCCGATGCCGATGGCGAACGCTGCAAGGTGACCATCCTGTTTGCCGACATCCGCGGCTTCACCGCGCGCAGCGAAAACTCCACGCCGGAAGCCATGATTGCCCTGCTGAACCGCTATTACGCCGAAGCGTCGGCCGCGATCCACGCCCGCGGCGGCGCCATCGACAAGTTCATCGGCGACGGCCTGATGGCCACCTTCGGCGTGCCGCAGCCGCTGCCGGCTCCGGAACGCAACGCGCTGGAGGCGGCGCAGGACATGCTGGTGCGCATCTCCCGCCTCAACACCGAGTTGGTCGCCGAAGGCCTGGCGCCGCTCGAAATCGGCATCGGCATCCACAGCGGCGAAGTGCTGGCAGGCTATGTCGGTACGCGCAAGCGGCGCGACTTCATGGTGATCGGCGACCCGGTGAATACCGCCTCGCGGCTGGAATCCATGAGCAAGACAGTGGGCTACCCTGTAGTCTGCTCGAATGAAGTGGCGGCATCCGTCGGCTTTGCCGGCGGCATGGTTGATCTGGGCCAGCAGGACATCAAGGGGCGGTCGCCCCTTCATGTCTGGGGCTGGAACCCGCCGCTGGCCAAGCGAGTGAAGAAGGCCAGGCCGTGACGGCGCTGCCACAGTCGCGCTTTTTCAGTTACGCCGCACTGGCCTGGTTTGCCTCGACCCGCTTCGGCCAGTTGCGCGATCCGCAGTTGCGCACCCAGCTCCACCGCCAGATCAACGCCAACGGCATCGCCGCGCTGCCGGTGATCGCCGTCCTCGCCGTGCTGACAGGGGCCACCGCAGTCACCCAGGTGACCGCGCTGGCCGGACAGGACAACGACCTGGCGCAGCGCCTGCTGTTCTTCGGCCTGTTCTTCGAACTGGCGCCCTTGCTCACGGCGCTGGTGGTGCTGGCCCGCAGCAGCGCGGCGATCGCCTCGGAGCTGGCGGTGATGCACCTCTATGACGAGTTCGCCGCGCTGCGTCGCATGGGGGTGCCGGCCGCCGACTATCTGCTGCTGCCGCGCATCCTCGGCCTGGCACTGGCCTTGCCGGCAGCGACCGTATGCTTCCAGCTGATCGCCGTCGGCAGCGGCTGGCTGGCAGTGGCCCTGCTGCAGAATCAGCCCCTGCCCCAGATTGCCGGGCACTTCCTCGACCTAGCGGATCCGTGGCTGCCGCTGGCCAGCCTGCTGAAGAGCTCGCTGATGGGGGCGACCATCGCCATCATTGCCTGCCACCACGGCAGCAGTGCCGAGAGGTCGCCGGGAACGATCTCCACCGCCTCGATCCACGCCGTCGGCAACGGTCTGGTCGCCGTATTCGTGATCGATGTGAGCTTCGCGCTGGCCGCCTATTTCCTGAAATGAGCGCGGTTTCGCACGAAGGTCTGTTGCACCGCCTGCAGGCCGGCACCGTATCGCTGGTACGGCGCCTCGGTGCGCGCACCTACCTGATTCTGGCCGCCGTGTTTTCCTTGCTGATCGTGGCCGATATCGGCCTGCTCAATCTGGTTTCGGCGGCGGAAACGCGGCTTTTCGACCTGCTGATTTCACATCGCATCGCGACACCGAAGGCCGACCCGGACATCGTCATCCTCGACATCGACGAAGCCAGCCTGGCCGGCATGGCAGCGCAATACGGGCGCTGGCCCTGGCCCAACAGCGTGTTCGGCGAACTGGTCGATGGCATTGAAAAACAAAAGCCGCGCGCCATCGTTTTCGACATCCTGTTTTCGGACCGCGACACCCAGCGGCCCGAGAGCGATGCCGCGTTCAATGCGGTCATCGCGCGCTCCACTACGACCTTCTTCCCGATGCTGCGACTCGATCCGCAGAACGATCGCCTGAGCCGCATTCCCACCGGCCTGCTGCCCGGCGTGCGGCCGCTGGCCGGCGCCGGCGATGCGGCGGCGCATATCGCCATGATCCTGCCCAAGGTACCGGCAGCGATCGACAACGGGCGCCTCGGCACGCATCAGGTCACGCCGGACAAGGACGGCGTGATCCGGCGCTATCCGGCCTGGCTGGAACATGCCGGTTGGCGCATCCCGTCGCTGCCGCAGCGCGTCACCGAGGAATTCGGCTTCCCCGGCGTCGAACGGCTGGACCGGCGCGAGGTGCTGCTCAACTGGCGCGGGCCGCCCTTCACCTACCGCTACGTGTCGCTGGTCGACCTCTACCGCGACCTGAAGAGCGCCAAACCGCAGCGCCCCGCCGACGAGTTCGCCGGCAAGATCGTCATCATCGGTTCCACCGCGCCCAGCCTGTTCGATGTCAAGGGCACACCGGTGGCGCGCATCCATCCGGGCGTCGAAATTCTCGCCACCGCCATCGACAACTTCAAGAACGGCGACGCCCTGCGCGAACGTCCCTCGTGGATCATGATCAGCGCCGCCCTGCTGCTGATCTGGAGCATGGCCATCGCGCTCTACCGCCAGGTCCACATTGATGTGTTCGACACCGTATTCGGCGTCCTGCAAGGCGGACTGGTGCTGATCGCCTACGCCGTGGTCAATGCTTCGGCCTGGTATCTGGATACCTCGGCGCCGCTGTCCCTGGGCGTGATGTACTTCACTGTCGCGCGAGTCTATTACGGCATCGCGCAAGGCTGGCTGGCTGGCAGCCAGATCAATGGCCTCACGGCACGGCCTGCTGGCACCGGGCTGCTGGCCGTGCTGGCGCTGCGTCTTGATGGCGCCACGGCGGCGGAACGGCGGCGCTTCAAGGGCGAACTGGATCGACTGGTGGCGCGCTCCACCCTTGGCCCCGGCCGGATTTCCAGACTGATCGAAGACCCCGGCCTGATCCAGGAAGTGTTCACCGGCACCATGCTGGTGTACTGGCTGGCGGAAAATCCCGCGCTTGACTGGTGCGGCGACGCCAGCAGGATCGAAGAGGCGCTGCGCTGCGCACGACCGAAACAGCATTGGGACCGGCGCCTGGTCTGCGCGCGCCACTCTTCCCTGCTTTCCTGGCAAACCACGGAAGAGTGGAATACCGCCGCCGCATCCACTATCCTTGCTGCATTGACTGCAACCCTCACCCCGTCGCCGGAGACTCCCCGATGAATCGAACCACCCGCTTTTCGTTTGCCGCCGAAGTCGCCTCGGTTACCTTTGTACTTGGCATTGCGCTTGGCACCTCGCTGAGCCTGGCCCAGACCCCGGCAGCCAAAGCCGAAAAGCCAAAGGTGGAAAAATCCGAGCCGAACAAAGCAGCGGCCGCAATCGGAGCCGGTTCGGGTGCCGCGCTACTGCAACTCGACGACGGCCGCACCGGTCACGGCAACCTGATCGCCACCACCGGCGTGCGCGGCTTTTCCAAGCCCGAGTCGCCGACGGCGCCCGCCTTGATCATGGCCATTGGCGATTACCAGGGCCCCATTCCCAAGCTCGACGGCGTTCCCTTCGATGTCGCGACCTCGACCGAGATCGCGCGACGCATGGGCGTCCCCGCCGGAAATATTCATGTGGCCAGGGATGGCGAACTGACACTCGAGGGCATGCGCCGCGCACTGGACGAGCTCGAAGCCCGGCTCGGCGGCAGCGATCAGGTATTCATCTACTACTCGGGCCACGGCGGGCGCCAGACAGTCAAGGAGGATGACGGCAGCGAACGCTGTGCCGAGTCACTGGTCAGCGTCGATGGCCAGGGCTTCACCGATGTCGAACTGGAGTCGCGCCTGAAACGAATTTCGCAAAAGACGCAGAAAACCATCGTCCTCATCGATGCCTGCCACTCGGGGGGCGTTACCACGCGCAGCGCACCCGGCGCGCAACGCGCTTTCGCGCCGAAATCGTGGACGCCGCCAGGCACCGATTGTGTCAAGCCGACCAATGTGCTGACCCGCAGCGTAGTGGCGTCGAAAGTCGCCGGCAGCGGCGGCAGCAACTTCGTGCATATTGCCGCCTCGCGCGCCAGCGAGATCTCGCTCGACCAGCCCGGGCGCGGTGGCGTGGCAACCCAGGCCTGGCTCTTCTGCCTGGCCGGCGCCGCCAAGGATACCGACGGCAGCGGCGGGCTTTCCGCCGAGGAAATCCGCGCCTGCGCGCAAGACCGGATCGAACAGCAACTGAAGAATGTGCAGGGATTCTCGCCCCATCACGTGGTGGTCAACGGCAATCCGGCGATGGTTCTCAGCTATGCGGCGAAGGACATCCAGCTAGTCGCCGGTGCCGGCGCGCAAAGCGCCATTCCCGGCATGCAGAGCACGCCAGCGCCGACTCCCGTTGCGTCTGCCCCGGTTGCCGCGCCGATTGCCGTGCCGGTTGCTGCCCCGGTTGCCGCCCCGATTGCTGCGCCGGTTGCTGCGCCGGTTGCTGCGCCGATTGCCGTGCCGGTTGTCGCGCCGGTTGCCGCGCCGGTTGCCGCGCTGACTGCGGTGCCCCCCAAGCCGCCCGCCGCAGCACCCCCAGCCATCAAGCCGGCGCCGCTGGCAACGCTCAATGACATCTACCAAAGCCGCGACGACCGCCGCCTGGTCACGCTGACAACGGACAAGCCGACGCTCAAGATCGGGCGCGACAGCATCGGCTTCACGCTGACTGCGCGTGAAGGCGGCTACGTTTATCTGCTGATGGTGGGTTCCGACGGGCAGACGTTCGACCTGCTGTTTCCCAACGCCTTCGACCGCAACAACGTGATCGAAGCCGGCGCCACACTGCGCCTGCCACGCACGTCCTGGCAGCTCGCCGCCGAGGGGCCGCCGGGCAAGGACACGCTGCTGGCCATCGTCACCGACAGTCCGCGCGATTTCAGCAGCGCCGGGCTCAAGCCCTCGGGACCGTTTTCGGTGGTCGAGGCGGTCGCCGCCAAGGACATCCAGCTCGTCACCGCCGGCGCAGCCAAGCCGGCCGCGGAGGAATGTTCCGACAAGACGTCGCTGCGCAACATCGCCATCAAGAAGCGGTGTTCAACGGGCTACGGAGCGGCGCTGCTGACGGTGGAAGAAGTGCGCTGATGCCACTGAGCGTCCACCTCGAACAGCGAACGCTGGTGCTGTCCGGCGATGGCGAGCGCCGCCTGGCGATCCCGCTCGATCAGGGCGGCCGCCATCGCATTGTTGCGCCGGACGCCGCCACTGTCGCCGAAATCGTGGCTGCGCTCGAAACCTGCCCCGGTGTCGGCGTCCTGCCGGCCACTGGCGGCCTGCTGGGCGCCATGACGGTCGCCGAGAACTTTGCGCTGGCGTTGCGCTACGGCACCGACCCGCAGGACGACGACGCCGGCGAATGGCAGCACGCCCTGCAACTGGCTTTCCGGCTTTGCGGGCTGCCCGAAGAACGCATCCAGAGCATTGGCCGCGAACGGCCGATGAGCCTCGAACGCAGCGAACGCTGGCTGATCGGTTTCGTGCGCAACCTGCTGCGCCCGCCGGAACTGCTGGTGCTCGACCGCGTATTCGGCGGGCTGTCGCGCCGGCAGGCCGAGGCGATAATCACCCTTGAAGCTGTTTATCATGACTTCCATCCCTTCCGTCCCACCCTGTTTGTCGATATCGATGCACATGAACTTCCCTCCGTGCCGGATTGCATGAATCGCCTGGAACTGGAGGTGAGCGCATGTCCATGCTGATTGCCCAGGACCGCGAGGCCGAGGCTTTGCAACGCGGCACGCGCCGTTTTCTGCTGTTCGGCCTGCTCGCGGTGATCGCCGTGATTGCCGCCATCCTCGTGCGCCAGGGCCTGTTCCGCCAGACCGCGACGCTGGGCTTCGTCACCGACTCGGCGCAGGACATCAGCAAGGGTCAGGCGGTAAAGATCGCCGGCTTTCGCGTCGGCTCAGCGGTCGGCGTGACACTGCGGCCCGATGGCCAAGTCGAAGTGGCCCTCGAGATCGACGCCGACAAGATGCGCTTCGTCACCCGCGATGCCGTGGTCGAACTGCGCAAGGAGGCGCTGATCGGCGCTGCAACGCTGGAAATCGTGCCCGGCCCGGATCGCAGCAAGCTGGCCGCCGACCAGGCCAAGCTGGCCTTCTCGCGAGGCGAGAGCCTGACCGCGATGGCCGGCCAGTTGCGCGAACAGATCGCGCCGATCCTGAAGGACGTCAAGACCATCACCGGCACGCTGGCCGACTCGCAGCAGGGACTGCCCGCTACGCTCCAGCAGGTGCGCGAAACCACCGGCGCCCTGCACACCCTGCTCGACACCGGCAATCGCCAGGTCGCGGGCGTCGGCAGCGCCGCCACGCGCGTGCTGGGCAAGGCGGAGGAAGATCTGACGCTGGTCGGCCGCACGCTGGAAACCACCAACAGCCGCTTGCCCGCCCTGCTCGACCGGACCCAGAAGGTGGTCGATCATGTCGAAAAGATCACGGCGGAGGCCGAGACCAGCGTTCCGCCGGCCTTGCGCGACGGCAGCGCGGTGGCGGCCGATGCGCGCGAGATCGTCGCCGGCGCCAAGACTGTCTGGCCGATCCGCAACCTGGTCGACGCCCCGGCGCCGGCTACGCTGAAGGCGGACAGCGATCCGCGCGCGGAGAGTGCCCATGTCCCGCGCTAGGTTTTCGCCGCGGGAATCGATCGTTGCCGGCTTGTTCGCGGCGCTGCTGCTCGCGGCCTGCGGCTCGACGCCAAAAGTGAGCGAGCCCGTGTTGCGCAAGCAGGCGCAGGAAACCGAGCGCGATGGGGCGCGGCGCTATGCGCGCGGCGACTATGCCGGAGCGGCGCGCCACTTCGCGGTTGCAAGCCAGTTGCAACAGAGTCTCGACGACCCCGCCGCCGCCGCGCGCAATCAGTTGCATCAGGCGCGTGCCGAACTGGCGGCGTCTCAGGCAGAAGTGGCGCTCAATCGCGCAAAGAACATCACGCATGCGGAACTTGTGCTCGACGCCCTGCTGTTGCAGGCACAAGCCAACCTGGCGCTGGGCAAGCCCGCGGCGGCGCAGGAAAACCTCACTGCCGCGGCCGCCTCGTG
>JAPLRA010000112.1 GCA_026399445.1 Sulfuritalea sp. | reverse complement strand
GCCTACCTTTGACCTTGCGAACTCTTGATATGGCTGCATCCAGCGCACCCACCGGCATTTTCTTGGACGTCCGTCAGCATCTCACCGACCTGCTGCGCACCGCGCTCGGCAGCGTGGCGCCCGAACAGTTCGGCACCGAAATCCTCCTCGAGCGCCCCAAACAGGCCAGCCACGGCGACTTCGCCAGCAATTTGGCGATGCAACTGGCACGCGAACTGAAAACCAATCCGCGCCAGATTGCCGAGCGTCTGGTGCGCGAATTGCCGCCCTCCTCCGCCGTGGTCAAGGTCGAGATCGCCGGCGCCGGCTTCATCAACTTCACCCTGTCCGCCGCGGCGCGCACCGCCGTGGTCGGCGCGGTACTCGCGGCCGGACACGATTTCGGTCGCGGCCCGGCCAGCCGGGTCAAGCTGCAGGTCGAATTCGTTTCCGCCAATCCCACCGGCCCGCTGCACGTCGGTCATGGCCGCGGCGCGGCGTATGGCGCCAGCCTGGCCTCGCTGCTGGCCTTCGCCGGCTATGACGTGACGCGCGAGTACTACGTCAATGACGCCGGACGGCAAATGGACATCCTCGCGGTGTCCGCCTGGCTGCGCTATCTGGAACTGTTCGACGAGCCCCTGCCCTTCCCGCCCAACGCCTATCAGGGCGGCTATGTACGCGAGATGGCGGAGCAGATCAAGCAGGCCCACGGCGACCGCTATGTGCATCCCGCCGAAGCAGTGCTGGCCTGCGTGCCGGATACGGAAGACGCCGAAGCCCGGCTCGACGGCATGATCCTCGCCGGCAAGGACCTGTTGGGCGAAGACTGGGCCTACATTCACGGCCATGTGCTCTCCGAACAGCTGGCGGATTGCCGCGCCGACCTGGAAGAGTTCGGCGTGCATTTCGATGTCTGGTTCTCCGAACGCAGCCTGTTCGACACCGGCATGGTGACGCGCGCCGTCGCGGCGCTGGAGCAGTCCGGCCATATCTACCTGCAGGATGGCGCCAAGTGGTTCAGCTCGACGGCCTTCGGCGACGAGAAGGATCGCGTAGTCCAGCGCGACAATGGCCTCTATACCTACTTTGCCTCCGATATCGCCTATCACCTGAACAAGTTCGAGCGCGGCTTCGACAAGGTGATCGACGTCTGGGGCGCCGATCACCACGGCTACATCCCGCGCGTCAAGGGTGCGCTCAGCGCTTCCGGAGCCAATGCCGACCGGCTTGACGTGACGCTGGTGCAGTTTGTCAGCTTGTTCCGCGACGGCCAGAAGGCCTCGATGTCCACCCGCTCCGGCGAGTACGTGACCTTGCGCCAGTTGCGCGAGGAAGTCGGCAATGACGCCTGCCGTTTTTTCTACATGCTGCGCAAGAGCGATCAGGCGCTGGATTTCGATCTCGACCTGGCGAAGTCGGAAAGCAATGACAACCCGGTGTACTACGTGCAGTACGCCCACGCCAGAATCTGCTCGGTGCTGGCGCAGTGGGATGGCGATCAGTCCCTGCTGGCCCGCGCCGACCTGGCGCCGCTGTTGCATGAGCGGGAAACCGCACTATGCGCACGGCTGGCCGAGTTCCCCGAACTGATTCAGCAGGCATCGCGCGACTATGCGCCGCATGCGCTGGCCTTTTACCTGAAGGACCTGGCCGGCGATTTTCACAGCTGGTACAACGCCGAACGGGTACTGGTAGACGACGAGGCGACGCGCCATGCACGCCTGGCGCTGGCATTGGCAACCCGACAGGTACTGCAGAACGGCCTTTCCCTGCTTGGAGTTTCGCAACCGGTGAGCATGTGATTCCAAGCCGCTTTCAAGCCGATACTTTGTTGACGGCGCCTTGCCGTGCTAAAGCACTGTCTTCGGCTTGTCTTCGCGTCTCAACTTGAAATCGACTAGGAACGGTATGGGTAAATTCGACAAGAACTCCGACAAGACCTCGCGCCCGGCATCGAACAAACGCGCACCGCAAAAGAAGAGTGGCGGCGGCACCGTGCTCGGCATTTTCCTCGGCCTCGTCGTCGGCGTATTGATCGCCTTTGGCGTGGTCTGGTATCTCAACAAGTCTCCGCTGCCCTTCCTCAACAAGTACGAGGGCGCACCAAAGAGCGAAAAGGAAAAGCCCGCGCCCCCCGGCAGTCCCGCGACCGCACCGCAAACGCCTGCAGCGCTGCCCGGCAAGCCCGGCGACAAACCCAACGAAAAGCAGCGCTTCGAGTTCTACGGCATCCTCGAAGGCAAGCAGCCGGCGGCCACCGGTTCTGCCGCGCCGAGTCCGGCGACTCCCGCAACGCAGGCGGTTCCGGCAACACCCGCGGCGCCCGTGGTCGACGCCAAGCCGGTGCCGACTGAAATCTTCTTCCTCCAGGTCGGCGCTTTCCAGAAAGCGACCGATGCCGACAACCTCAAGGCAAAACTCGCGCTCACCGGCCTTGAAGCCAGCGTGCAGGAAGTCAGCATCCCCGAGAAAGGCACCATGCATCGCGTGCGTGTCGGTCCGTTCCGCAGTCCCGAAGAAATGAACCGGGCGCGCACTTTGTTGTCCCAGACCGGAGTGCAGGGCACCGTCATCAAGCAAAAGGAATAGGAGGCGGCAATGAAGGCATGGCGTGGAATTCTGGCAGCAATTCTGGCGACGCTTGGATTGTTCGCTGCAGTCGGCGCGGGAGCTGCCGAACTGAAGGAGGGGCTGGATTTTCGCGTGATCAATCCGCCACTGACCGCGGACAAGAACAAGATAGAAGTCACCGAATTCTTCTGGTACGGCTGTCCGCATTGTTTCGACTTCGAACCGGTGCTGGCAGCGTGGGTGAAGAAGCTGCCCGCCGATGTCAGCTTCCGTCGCGTACCGGCGATATTTCCCAACAACAAATGGATGCCGGGTGCCCGGCTTTACTACACGCTGGAAGCCATGAATCAGCTGGAGAAGATGCACAGCGAGGTGTTCGCCGGAACACACGTCGAGCGTCTGCGCCTCGATGACGAAAAGATCATGTTCGAATGGGTAGTGAAAAAGGGTGTCGATGCGAAGAAGTTCAGCGAAACATGGTCATCCTTCGGCGTCCAGACACGCGTGCAGCAGGCGCGCGACCTCACCACTGCAGCAGGTCTGACGGGCGTCCCCGCGGTGATGGTGCATGGCCGGTATCTCGCGCTGACGCCCGGCGACTACGACCAGCTACTGGCCAACATCGACCAGTTGATCGCGCGCGTCCGCGCCGAAGCCGGCCGCAAGTAGCCCCCATCCCGTGCGCGTTTTTTTGACCGGTGCGTCGAGCGGCATTGGCGAAGCGCTGGCCCGTCATTACGCGGCGGCGGGCGCCACCCTGGGGCTGGCGGCGCGGCGCCAGGACCGACTTTCCGAACTGGTTGCAGCCCTTCCCGGCGAGCACGACGGCTACCCGCTGGATGTCGCCGATGCCACCGCACTACAAACCGCCGCAGCGGATTTCATCGCGCGCCACGGCTGCCCGGACATCGTCATCGCCAACGCCGGTATCTCGGTCGGCACGCTGGCAGAGGAAGCCGCCGATCTGTCGGCCTTCCAGCGCGTGTTCCAGACCAACGTACTGGGCATGGTGCAGACTTTCCAGCCCTTCATCGCGGCCATGAAGGCACGCGGCAGCGGCCGCCTGGTGGGAATCGCGTCGGTGGCCGGCATTCGCGGTCTGCCGGGTGCCGGCGCCTACTCGGCGTCGAAGGCCGCCAGCATCGCCTACCTGGAATCCCTGCGCGTCGAATTGCGCGGCAGCGGCGTCAAGGTGGTCACCATCGTGCCCGGCTATATCGCGACGCCGATGACGGCCGTGAATCCATATCCGATGCCCTTCATCCTCGCCGCCGACGAAGCCGCCCGGCGTTTCGCCCGCGCCATCGAAGGCGGTACCAGCTACACGGTGATTCCCTGGCAGATGAGCGTGGTAGCCAAGCTCATGCGCCTGCTGCCCAACCCCGTGTTCGACGCGATTTTCGCCCGCAGCGGAAGAAAACCACGCGGCCTCGACCTGTAATGTCCTTGGTCGATGCCCTGGGTAACGAGCATCAGCCGTATGACGCCGTGCCGCGGATCGTCAGCCTGGTGCCGAGCCTGACGGAGCTCATCTGCGACCTCGGGCTGGCGGATCGCCTGGTGGGCCGTACAGGCTTCTGCGTCCACCCAAAAGGGGCTCTGCGGACCGTGCCCAAGGTCGGCGGCACCAAGGACGTCAAGCTCGACGTGGTCCGGAAACTGGCGCCGACCCACCTGATCGCCGACATCGACGAGAACCGGCGCGAGGCCGTCGAAGCCATGGCGCAGTTCGTGCCGCAGGTGGTGGTGGTGCATCCGCAAACGGTGGATGACAATCTTGGCCTGTATGCACTGCTCGGCGGGATCTTCCGGCGCGAAACCGAGGCAACAAGGCTCGCAACAGAGTTCAGCGCGGCACGCGACGAACTTGCCGCCGTGACGGCGGCACTGCCCCGCGAGGCGGTGCTCTATCCGATCTGGCGCGATCCCTGGATGACCGTCCGGCGCGACACCTACATCGCGGCCATGCTCGCTGCCGCCGGCTGGGACACGCTGCCGGCACAGGCGACGGTGCGCTTCCCGGTATTCGAATGGGACGCGCCGTGGCTCGTTGATGTCGAGCGCGTGCTGCTGCCATCGGAGCCCTATGCCTTCACCGAGCGCGACCTGGCCGACGTCAGTGCACTGGCGCAACGACCGGCTGCGCGGATCGACGGCGAAATGGTGTCGTGGTATGGCAGTCGGGCGATTGCCGGCTTGCGCTATCTGGCCGGCTTGAGACAACGACTTTCCTGAACTCATTCGTCCAGCGGCGGAAGCCTCGCTGTCAGGAAACAGATCAGCGAGGCACCGACCGCAAGGACCGCCAGCGTTCCCGCAAGCCGTCTTCCCTGCCAAAGGCCGTCAAACCACTCATTGAAATCGATGGCTGCCACGGCGGCCCATCCACCGGCACGTTCCACTTCGCGCCGGAGGTTTCTCGAATTGCTCGGCGAAGCCATATACACCCTCGCAGCGTCAGCCTCGACCTCGGCAGGGACTGTCACAAAGACGATGGCAGAGGCGGAAAGGCCGACAATCAGGACCCCAACGGCCAGCCGTTGCATGAACGTCTGGAAGGCGGTCCTTGCCGTTGCACCCCTGCGTTCGCCGCTCACATCCTTGTCCTCGCTGCGACCTTCGCTCACCGGCCGGCCGGCTTCTTCAACAACAACCAGAGCCCGAACAGGATCATCGGCAGGGACAGCCACTGCCCCATGCTGACGACGTAGGACACGCCGAAGATGCCGTGATCGGGTTCGCGGAAATATTCGGCGGCAAAGCGCAGCACGCCGTAGCCGATCATGAACATGCCCGACACCGCGCCCACTGCCCGCTGGCGCGCCGAGAACAGCCACAGGATGATGAACAACAGCAGGCCCTCGCCGGCCGCCTGATACAGCGGCGACGGGTGGCGCGGCAAGCTGTCGACGTGCGGAAAAATCATCGCCCAAGGCAAGGCCGGGTCGGCTGCCCGGCCCCATAATTCGCCGTTGATGAAATTGCCGATGCGCCCCGCCATCAGGCCCATCGGCACCAGCGGGGCGATGAAATCGGTGACCTGAAAAAAGCTTTTGCCCGACTTTCGGGCCCACAGCGCCATCGCGACAAACACGCCGAGCATGCCGCCGTGAAAGGCCATGCCGCCTTTCCATACCGCGAGGATTTCCAGCGGATGCGCGAGGTAGTAGCCCGGCTCGTAGAACACCACCTGCCCCAGACGCCCGCCCAGCACCACGCCCAGCACGCCGTAGAACAGCAAATCATCGACGTCCTGCGCATTCATGCCGTGCCAGGGCTGCGCCGCCGCGCGGCGTTTGCCCAGCCAGAGAAAAGCCATGAAGCCGGCCAGGTACATGAGCCCGTACCAGCGCACGGCCAGTGGGCCGACTTGCAGGGCGATGGGGTCGAACTGGGGATGGATCAGCATGGTGGCGGCACGCAGGTGTCGCGCGCATTCATCACAAGTCGAACGCCCGCACCGCCTCGGCGGAACGGGCAATATCCAGCGCTTCGCCGCGTGGCGCTCCGTTCAACACGGCGAGCAAGGAAGGCCCGGCCAACAGGCGCCGGTATTCGCTCGCGGCGCCCACCGCCTCCGCTCGGCGCCGCGCAACGAAGTGCGGCCCTTCAGCGAGCGTGCAGTCCACCAACTCGCTGAAGCGACTCTTGGCCTCCTGCAATTTCCATGTGTGCATGATGAGCTCCGTGCCGATCAACCGGTCAGGCTTTCCAATTGGTTGTGATTCAATGCGTAGCGGATGCCAAGACGAAACGGCTCGATGCCCACGAAGCGCCGGCCCGGCGACTCGAAAGTCGGCGCTGCCATCACGGCGTCACGAGGAACCGAAATGCTTGTCGAGCTTTTCCAGCAGCGCCAGCCCTCGTGCCGGATCGCCGGAATCAGCGGCGGCGCGAAACTGCAGCATCAAGTCGTGCTGCACCAGTGCGATGGTCGCCAGCTCGTCGAGCAGGCGATTCACGCTGGTGTGACGGCTGGCAGCCAGTTGCTTGAGCCGCGCGTGCTTGGCATCAGGAAGACGCAGGGTAACGACGGACATATTCAGGGCTCCTTCAGCAATTCGGCCGGCGCAAGAATCCGGAGTTCCGGAAAGCGCAGTTCCGAGCGAACGAAATCGGCGCGATTATGGGTCACGATCGCTGCCGCGCGCGCCGCTACGGCCAGCTCCAGTACATGATTGTCCGCTTCGTCGGGCAGGTTGGGCCGCCACAGATAGTAGATGTCGGTCATCCGGCACACCGCGATGAAGGCCCGAAACAGTTCGTCCCGCTCGGTGGCATTCAGCGGGCAACTGGCGAACAATTCGTGCCGCCCGAGAACATCCCGATACTCGGCAAACAGGGCCAGGGAAATGCATGCCTGATAGCGCCCCTGCAAGCAACGCCGGACGACCTCCCGCGATGCGCCCGCCTCGCTGATCAGAGCGGACACGAACACATTGGTATCGACGATCAAGTCAATCATGGCAAAATGCTATCACCGGCGATAGCATTTATCAAGGTGAGAATGCCGAATACCGGCGCAACAGCTGGCGGGAATTGTCGGCATCAGACCGGGCTCTCTCGCAGCGCCCGCCATGAAAACCCGCGACCGCCGTCGCACTCGAAGGATCGATCACCGCCGTGGATAACCCAGGGATCGAGCGCAGCGGCGCCGGCCAATTCCTTCCAGCGCTTTGCTGCATCCAGCCAGCCGTAGGAAAACGTCATCCCGGATTTTATTTCGACGGGCTGCAAGCGGCTACCTGTCTCGAACAACAGATCGATCTCGTGGCCGACGTTATCGCGCCAGAAATACAGCTCGGCAGGTTGGCCGGCATTGTGGCGCTGCTTGATGAACTCGCCGATGACGAACGTCTCGAACAGCGCGCCGCGCATGGCGTGCGTAGCAATCGTGGAGGCATCGCGAATCCCCAGCAACCAGGCGGCCAGACCGGCATCGAGGAAATACAGCTTGGGCGTCTTGACCAAGCGCTTGCCAAAGTTGCGGTGATACGGCGCCAGCAGGCGCACTATGTAGCTCGCTTCCAGCACCGTAAGCCATTGCCGCGCGGTGACGTGGCTGATGCCACAGTCCGCCGCCAGCGACGACAGGTTAAGCAACTGCCCGCAACGCGCGGCGCACATTTTCAGGAAGCGCTGAAACAGTCCAAGCTCGCGCACGGCAAGCAGTTGGCGGACATCGCGCTCGACGTAGGT
>JAPLRA010000332.1 GCA_026399445.1 Sulfuritalea sp. | reverse complement strand
GGCGACTTCGGGCGTGAGGCAACCGGCGCCGAGGACTTCGCAGGCCTTGTCGGCGGCGCCGGCGATGACCGGCAAGCCCTCGGGAATGCCGGTGTCGCGGGCGGCGGCAGCGCTGACGCGGCCGAGTTGCGCGCCTGCCGCCATCAGTTCAGGCAACATTTTCCGGGTGATCGGCAGGCACTGCCATTTCCAGTCGTGCGCGGAGGCCCAGCGACCGCGCTTGTAGTCGAATGGAATGTAGCCGACCTGGCTCGCCGCGGAATCGACAAAGCACCCGGTGAAGCGGTAGTTCAGATAGCCGGACAGCAGCAGGAATTTGTCCGTGAGCGCCCAAATCTCCGGTTGGTGCTGGGCGATCCAGTTGGCTTCTGCCTCGCGCGCGAAGTAGCGGATGGTCTCCCGCATGCCAATGGCACGCAGCGCCAGTTCCCACCACCAGGCCAGCTTCGGATTGGTGTCCGCGCGCCGCTGGTCCAGCCAGACAATGGCCGGCCGCAGTGGCTGGCCGCGGCTGTCGAGATTGATGGTCGTGCCGCGCTGGGTAGTGATGACGACGCCGCGAATCGAACTCTTGGGAATCCGGGTATTCGCCCAGAGCCGCTGGCACGCCATGCCAAGCGCGGCCCAGAACTCATCGGGATCGTTCTCCACCCAGCCCGGCTGCGGCGACTGGTAGCTGGTGATATCGACCTGCGCCTTGTCGACCAGGTGACCGTGCAGATCGAATATCAGCGCGCGGACGCTCTGGGTGCCGTTGTCGATGGCGAGCAGGTAGTCGTTGCTCATGGCGGCCTTCAATCCTCCGGCAGTGCGGTACAGGGCGCCGTCTCACCAACGCCGACTTTTTACCGCCGCGTGGCGATCACGGTCTGTTGCTGCTCACCCAGCCCTTCGACGCCGAGCGCGACCTTGTCGCCGATCTGAAGAAAGCGGCCGCGCCCGATACCGACGCCCTGCGGCGTGCCGGTGCAAATCACGTCGCCAGGCAAGAGCGTCATGAAGCCTGAAACGTAGCTGACTATTTCGGCACAGGAAAAAATCATGTCGGCGGTGGAGGAATCCTGCATGCGTTCGCCATTGACGTCGAGCCACAGGCGGAGTCGTTGCGGGTCGGGTACTTCATCCGTCGTTACCAGCCAGGGGCCGATGGGGCCGAAGCTGTCGCAGCTCTTGCCCTTGTCCCACTGGCCGCCGCGCTCGAGCTGGAAGGCGCGCTCCGAAACGTCGTGGAACACGCAGTAGCCGGCGACGTGATCGAGCGCCTGTGCCTCCGTGACGCGACGCGTCTCGCAACCGATGACGATGCCAAGCTCGACTTCCCAGTCGAGCTTGGTGCCGCCGACAGGCATCAGGATCGGATCGCTGGGGCCGGTGATGCAGGTGGTGGCTTTCATGAACACTACAGGCTCGGTAGGAATCGGCATCTTCGCCTCAAGGGCGTGAGCCGTGTAATTCAGCCCGATGCCGACGATTTTCGAGATGCCGGTGAAGGGCACACCGAGCCGCGGCTTGCCGGGTACGATTGGCAGCGTGGCGGGGTTCAGCGCGCGCAGGCGTTTCTGGCCGGCCGCCGAGAGTTCAGTCCAGCCAATGTCGGCGACGTGACCGGAAAGGTCACGCAGGGTGCCGGTAGCGTCGATCAGGCCGGGCTTTTCGCGGCCCTTCAGGCCGTAGCGAACCAGTTTCATTTCGTCTCCTTGTTGATGGGGTGTTGCAGTGTGTCCTGGTCAGGGCGTGGTTTTTTGGCGCTTGCCGCGCCAGATGGCATCCGGTTGCTGGTCGAGTGTTTCCGCCAGAATGCGGACGGCATCCGCGGCCCGGGTGATTTCCTTGAGCGCGGCATTGACGTTGGCCACTGTCGTCGACTCCTGATCGGTCAGCTTGCGCAGGGCTCCGGCGGCCTTGGCCAGTTCCTCGCTGGCCTGGGTCATGCCGGCGACAGCGCGCGAATCGGGTCGTGCCAGTTCGGCCACCCGGTCGGCTGCGGTGTCGACCCTGGCCAGTGCCGCTTGCGCCGCCAGCAGCGCCTTGTTCAGCTCAGCGAGGTTGGCTCGCACATCATTCAGGACAGGGCCGCTCTGTGAGTCCAAGCGGGCCGTCAGGGATTCGAGGTGCCGAAGGGTCGCATCAAGCCGCCGCGGCAGTTCCTGTGTCGCTTGCGCCGACATCAATTTGTTCGTTGCGCCACTGATGGCGGCAACATCGGCGAGAAACTTGTCCATCGGGAAACCCTCGAGCTTGGTCGTCAGTTCCTGAACGGCCGTGCGGATGGTCGGGATTTCGCTGAGGTCGGGATCCAGCGCGGCGAAGGTCGCCGGCTTGTCGGGATGAAAGTCGAGGTCCACGTACAGCTGGCCGGTGAGCAGGCTTTGCATGCGCAGCCGCGCCCGCAGGCCGCGCTCGACAAGCTGCCGCACCGTCGCTCGATCCCGCAGGTCGATGGGTTCGCCGCCGCGTGTACGCACGACGTGGGGTTCAAGTTCGATCATCACCGGCACCAGGAAACGGCGGCTTTGCGGGTCGAGGCCGAGCTGGATCTGTTTGACGGTACCGACCTTCACCCCGAGAAATACCACCGGCGCGCCGACCTGAAGGCCTTGTGCGGCGCCCTCGAAGTACATCACGTGTTGCCGCCGCTCACCGAACCAGCTGCCGCCGGCCAGCAGGAGTATGGTTGCGACCGCCAGCGCAAGCGCGCCGAGGACGAAGGCACCGATCAGCGTGGGGTTGGC
The DNA here is from genome assembly GCA_026399445.1 of Sulfuritalea sp. Lineage (GTDB taxonomy): Bacteria > Pseudomonadota > Gammaproteobacteria > Burkholderiales > Rhodocyclaceae > Sulfuritalea. Next base: position 2,538 of record JAPLRA010000332.1, on the reverse strand, counting down.
CTTCCTGCTCATGTCGTTCCACCGCGGGTCAGAAAATGGCGGACCTTGGGATGCCCGTTCTTCAACGCGTCCTGCGGGTGCCCGGTGGCAATCATGGTGTGGCTTTCCGAATCCAGATAGATCGAATTGTTGCCGATACTGAGGATGCTGGCTAGTTCATGCGTGACGACGACGATGGTGGTACCGAGACTGTCGCGCAGTTCCATGATCAGTTCGTCGAGGCGCCTGGCTGTCAGCGGATCAAGACCCGACGAGGGCTCGTCGATGACCAGGATGTCGGGATCCAGCGCCATTGCCCGCGCCAGCCCTGCGCGCTTCTTCATGCCTCCGCTGAGCTCGGACGGGTAGAAGTCCTCGAAGCCGGCGAGCCCGACGAGCGCCAGCTTGAAGGCCACGATCTCGTCCACGCGGTCCGGCGGCAGACCGGTGTATTCGGCAAGCGGCAGCGCGACGTTCTCGGCCAGCGTCAGCGAACTCCACAGCGCGCCTCCCTGGAACAGGATGCCGAGGCGACGCTTGAGCCTTTGCTGCGCCTCCGCTCCGGCACTCCAGAAGTCCTCGCCGCTATAGACTACCGATCCCGTTGCGGGCCTTTGCAGGCCGACCAGGGCGCGCATCAGCGTCGTTTTGCCGCAACCGTTGCCGCCCATGACGACGAAGATGTCGCCCTTGTTGACCACGAAGTCGAGGCCGCCCTGTACCACGAAGTCGCCGTAGGCCATGGTCAGGTCGCGAACCTCGATGTGCGGGACCGTATTCATCGTTCAGATTCCGAGCTGGTAGTAGACGATGGTCATGATCGATGCCGCAATCGTGATCAGCAGGATGGCGGTGACGACCGCCGAGGTTGCCGCATGGCCGACCGCCTCGGCGCTGCGTCCGCATTGCATGCCACGCAGGCAACCCGCGAACGCCACGATCGCGCCATAGACCGTGCCCTTGGATAGCCCGACGGCGAACTGCTTGAACTCCAGCGCGCGCAAGGTCTCCGTGTAGTACTCGAAGAAGCCGATGTCGAAGACGGTCATCGACACCAGCAAGCCCGCCAGCATGCCGATGAATCCAGAGTAGAGCGTGAGCAACGGCACCATCAGCATCAGCGCCAGCATGCGCGGCAGCACCAGAAAGTCGATGGCCGAGATGCCGAGCGTCTTGTAGGCATCGATCTCCTCGTTGACCTGCATGGTACCGAGCTGGGCGGCGAAGGCGGCACCGGTGCGGCCGGCGATGATGATTCCGGTCATCAGCGCGCCGACCTCGCGCACCATGCCGATGGCCACCAGATCGGCGATGAAGATCTGGGCGCCGACCAGTTTCAGCTGGTCGGCGCCCAGATAGGCGAGGATGAGTCCGACCAGAAAGCTGATCACCGAGACGATGGGCAGCGCGCGCGGCCCGACTTCCTCTATCTCCAGCCAGAGGTCGCGCCGGCGAAAGCGGGCGCGGCCGGTCGTGACTTCGCCGAGAAAGCCGAGCATTTGCGGCGCGCCGCGAATGAACTCGATGGTCGCCGCGCCGACCTGGGTGAAGGTTCCCTGCGGACCGCTGTCGCGTCCGGCCAGCTTCTGCTCCGGCACGGCGAGCGCCATCGCCAGCAGGCGTTGCGCGCCCGGCGGCAGCCCGCTGCTATCGACCGCGATGCCGCGATCCATGCAGGATTTGCTGATCCGGGAGACGTAGGTCAGCAGTGCGGAATCCCAGTCGACGAGTTTGCTCGCATCGAAACGGACACGGCAAACCGGCGCTGCCAGCCGGGTTGTCAGGGTGTCCGCCGAGGGCAGGCTCTGGTCGATGCACCAGCGTCCGCCGAGAACGATGAGCAGGGTATCCGGCTCATCGACGCGGGCTGGTCGCACATCGAGTTGCCACGCTGCCTCGTCGCGCATGGCCGATCGCGTCGGGCTATTTCTTGCCGAAGCCGCCGAGCAGTGCCGCTACGGGTCGCTGCGGGCGAGTCGGCGCGGGCTTCTCGGCGCCGATTTCGACTGGACCGGCTTTGCCGACGTAAGGTTTGTTCGGGTCGAAATCGAGCTTGGGCAGGCGCGGGTCGAGTCGCGGCACATGGGCGGCGGGCGCCGGCAGGTGTGGCGGCGGCCGGCGGTCGTGCTGCTTGACTTCGCGTTCGCGGCGCTTGTCTTCGTGCTCGCGGCGATGACCGCCGCCAGTGCGTTCGCGACCATGCTCGCGCTCGGGCGTTGCGGTGCCAAGATTGAAGCCCGTGATCTCGACGCGCTCAATCTTGCGCTTGATCAGCCTTTCGATATCGGTCAGGCGCTGCGTTTCCTCGGGGGCGAACAGCGAGGTGGCGTTGCCCAGCTTTCCGGCGCGGCCTGTGCGGCCGATGCGATGGATGTAGTCTTCCGCGGTGTGCGGCAGTTCGTAGTTGATGACGTGGGGCAGGTCGTCAATGTCGAGGCCGCGCGCGGCGACGTCAGTGGCGACCAGCACGCGGATCTTGCCGGACTTGAAGCCTTCCAGCGCTTCGGTGCGCTGCTGCTGGCTCTTGTCGCCGTGAATGGCGTCGGCGGCGATGCCCTG
>JAPLRA010000111.1 GCA_026399445.1 Sulfuritalea sp. | reverse complement strand
GCCGAGCGCCATCCGGCCAATCCGGTGGTGGTCAAGGTCACCGAGGCACAATTCACTTACGTCGCCATCCACGACGACGGCAGCAAGCGCGAGGTGCCTGCGCCGACAGGCTGAAAATCCCGATGGGCAGCAAATTGCACTGGCAATCACTCAAGACCCGGGTCACGCTGGGCACGCTGGGCATCTTCGTGCTCGGCATCTGGGCGCTGACCTTTCACACCAGCCGGACGTTGCGCGAAGACATGGAACGCCTGCTCGGCGAACAGCAGTTCTCGACCGTATCCCTGGTGGCGGCAGACATCAACCGGGAGCTCGAAGAACGGCTGCAGACGCTGGAGGCCGTTGCCGAACTGCTCAGCCCGACCATGCCGGCCGGTCCCTCAGCCGTGCAGGGCATCCTCGAAAAACGTCTGATCATCAAGAGCGCATTCAACAGCGGTGCCTTCGTCACCGGGCTCGACGGAACGGCGATCGCCTCGGTACCCGAATCGGCCGAACGGGTCGGTGTCAATTACCTGTACCGTGACCACGTCGCTACAGCCCTGACCGAGGGGAAACCCGCGATCAGCGAGGTGGCCATCGGCAAGCAGTTGAAGGTGCCGGTGATCGCCATGTCCGCCCCGATTCGCGACGCGCAGGGCAGGGTGGTCGGCGCGCTGGTGGGGGTCACCGACCTGAGCAAGCCGAACTTCCTCGACAAGATTACGGGGAACGCTTACGGAAAGACCGGCGGCTACTTGCTGGTCGCGCCGAAGCAGAGGCTGATCGTCACCGCCACCGACAAGACCCGCATCATGGAAACACTTCCCGCGCCGGGCGTTAACCCCGGAATCGACCGCCTCATTGCCGGCGGCGAGGGTTCGGGTCTTTTCGTCACTCCGCGGGGCGTAGCCGTGCTGGCATCCGCCAAGGGCATTCCTGCGGCGGGCTGGTACGTGGCGGCCGCGCTGCCCATTGAGGAAGCCTTCGCTCCGATCCGCGAAATGCAGTGGCGCATGCTTTGGGCGGCGATCATCCTTACCGCGCTGGCCGGCGGCCTGAGCTGGTGGATGGTGAGGCGCCAGCTCGCGCCCGTGGTCAGTGCCGCGAATGCGCTGGCGATCCAGTCCGCGACGGACCAGCCCCTGCAACCCCTGCCCGTCACCCGGCGGGACGAAATCGGCGAACTGATCCTCGGCTTCAATCGGCTGTTGGAGACTTTGGGCCAGCGGGAAGCCGCCCTCAAGGAGAGCGAGTATCGCTGGAAATTCGCCATCGAAGGTTCGGGCGACGGGATGTGGGACTGGAACGTTTCCGACGGCACGGTGTTTTTCTCCACACAATGGAAGCGCATGCTCGGCTTTGCCGATGACGAGATCGGCAACGGTCTGGATGAGTGGGAAAAGCGCATACATCCCGAGGATTTGGCGGAAACCCTGGCGCGGGCGCAAGCCGGCCTGGATGGCAAGACCGCGATCTATACCAGCGAACACCGCGTCCGGTGCAAGGACGGCAGCTACAAGTGGATACTCGACCGCGGCATGGTGGTCAGCCGCGACAAGGACGGCAAGGCGCTGCGCATGATCGGCACCCATACCGACATCACCGAGCGCGTGCGGGCCGCGAATGCGCTGAAAATCAGCGAAGAGCGGTTCAGAAAAGCCTTCTATCTCACCCCCGACGCAATGGCGATCAACCGGCTGTCCGACGGGATGTATGTCTCGATCAACAGCGGCTTCACCAGCATCCTCGGCTACGGCGAAGACGACGTCATCGGACGCACCTCGCAGGAACTGAACATCTGGGTCGATCTGGAAGACCGTCAGCGCCTGGTCGATGGTTTGCGACAAGACGGCCAGGTGATCGGCTTCGAAGCGCGTTTCCGGACCAGGGACGGCGGCATCCGCCATGGCCTGATGTCGGCGGCCATCATCGACATCGATGACGTTCCCCACACCATCAGCACGACGCGCGACATCACGGAGCGCCAGGTGGCGGAACAGGAACTCGATGTGTATCGCCATCATCTTGAAGAGATGGTGGCCTTGCGCACGGATGAGCTGACCCATGCCAAGGAAGCGGCCGAAGCCGCCAGCGTCGCCAAGAGCGTGTTCCTGGCCAACATGAGCCACGAAATCCGCACCCCGATGAACGCCATCATCGGGCTGACCCACCTGCTGCGCCGGGCCGATCCGACCCCGGAACAGGCCGACCGCCTGGGCAAGGTCGACACGGCAGCGAACCACCTGTTGTCCGTCATCAACGACATCCTCGACGTGTCCAAGATCGAAGCCGGCAAGCTGGTGCTGGAAGACACCGACTTCTCGCTGTCGGCGATCTTCGCCCAGGTGCGTTCGCTGATCTCCGAGCCGGCCCGCGCCAAGGGGCTGGTCATCGAGGTCGATGCCGGCGATGTGCCGACATGGCTGCGGGGCGACCCCACGCGCCTGCGCCAGGCGCTGTTCAACTACATCAGCAATGCCATCAAGTTCACCGAGCGCGGAGCGATCACCCTGCGCGCCATCGTAGTGCATGAGGCCGGCGACACACTGCTGGTGCGCTTTGAAGTCAAAGACAGCGGCATCGGCATCGCCCCGGAAAAGCTCGACAGCCTGTTCCACGCCTTCGAGCAGGGGGACAGTTCGACCACCCGCAATTACGGCGGCTCGGGTCTCGGCCTGGTCATCACCCGGCGCCTCGCCGAACTGATGGGCGGAGAAGTCGGCGCTGACAGCACGGCGGGCAAGGGCAGTACCTTCTGGTTTACCGCCAGTTTGCGGCGCGGGCTGGGTGACATGTCGTCCGCCGCTGAAATCGGCACCGAGGATGCCGAAACCGAACTGCGCCGCCACCATAGCGGTGCCCGCCTGCTGCTGGCGGAAGACAATGCGATCAACCGCGAGGTTGCGCTCGACCTGCTGCACGGCGCCGAGCTGACGGTGGATGTCGCCGTCGATGGCCGCGAGGCGCTGGACAAGGCGCGCGCCACGGGCTACGACCTGATCCTGATGGACATGCAGATGCCGCACATGGACGGCCTCGAAGCCACCCGCGCCATCCGCGCATTGGCCGACCGGAAGACCACGCCGATCCTGGCGATGACCGCCAACGCCTTCGACGAGGATCGCCGTGCCTGCACCGAGGCCGGCATGAACGACTTCGTCGCCAAGCCGGTGAATCCCGACACGCTCTATGCCACGCTGCTGAAGTGGCTGCCGAAAGCCCCGCCGGCGCCGCAAGGCGAAATGTTCGTGTCCGCGGACAGCGCGCCGGCCGCGACGGCGGCGGACGCGGCAACGGAGGCAGACCCGGAGGCGGCCCCGGCCGACCTGCTGCGGCGACTGGCGGGGATCCCCGGGCTCGATATCGAGCGCGGCCTGACGGCGATGCGCGGCAACGGGACCAAGTACCTTCGCATGCTGACCCTGTTCGCCGACAGCCATGCCGCGGATGCGCCGCAACTTGCTTCAGCGCTGGCCGCGAATGATCGGGATGCCGTCAAGACGCTGGCCCACACCCTGAAAGGTTCCGCCGGCACCGTCGGCGCACTGCGGGTCGCCGAGGCCGCTGCCGCCCTTCATGCGGCACTTCGCACCAATCCGGACAAATTGGAAATCGACACGCTGGGTGAGGCACTGATTGCCGAGCTTGACGCCCTGATCGAAAGCGTCCGCCGCGCCTTGCCCTGATCAGGCGCGCAAGGCGTCGATCAGCGAGGCGACCGCGGCCGCCGATTCTTCCAGGATGCCGCTCAGCGTCTCGTCATCGAACGCGACGTCGATTTTCGCTTCCGTACCCTCGCGCCCGGTGCCGGCAAGCTGGGACAGCGGGGACTCGACCGGCGCCAACTGGTCGGCCAGCAACAGCGTGTCGCCCAGCGATTGCGGCGGCATCGTCAGGTAGCCCTCCCACAGGCTCTCGACCGCATCGCTCACCGCGGCGGGAGTGGAAAGCCGCTTGAGCACGGCGCGGCCGACTTCCGCCGCACCGCCCTCGTCCCAGGCCCGCAGGCTGCCGTGTCCGGCGTCGAGCAAGCCGGGGTAATCCGGGGCGCGCGAGATCAGGTAGAAACCGCCCACCTCGTGGATGATGCCGGCAAAGAATGCGGTATCCGGATTGACATGCGTGACGCGGCGCGCGATGACCTGGCACAGTGCCGCGACATGGGCCGTGTGCTCCCACAGCCGAACCGCAAGAGCCCGGTGTTCGCGGGTGCGCGCCATGCCTTCCATCTGCCGCACCACGACTGCTGCAGCCAGCACCCGCAGGGTATTGAGGCCGATGCGCGAGACGGCGTTCTTGACGTCGGTGATGCTGCGCCCGGTGCGGTTGTAGATCACCGAATTGGCCACCGCCACGACCCGCGCCGCCAGCAGCGGATCGGCCTGCACCAGCTTGGCGAGCTGGTCCAGCGAACAGTCGGGATCGTCGAGCGTGCGCTGCACCCGCAGCGCCATTTCGGTGGTGGTCGGGAAGATAAGATCGTCCGCCGCGGCGGCCTGCGCAATCTGGGTCAGTATCGCTTTCACGTCCATGTCGTATCCCGGGAGTCCAGACTCAAAACAGTTCGATCTTCTTCTCGCCCGTCGGCTTGGACGGACGGTGCAGCGACTTCTCGTACTCGCTCTCGGCATTGACCACGTCCTGTACGCCGGGCTGGTTGATCGGCAGGCGGCGGCAGAAGGCATCGCCGCCGTCGGGGGTGAAGATCACCTTGCGCGACCAGGCGCCGCCGAAATCCTGCGCGGCCAGGTGGATGCCCTCGCGCTCCAGCCATTCCTTCGCAAAATCGGCATTGCGCTGGCCGATCGCCATCCGGATCGAGGTGACGATGGTGCCGCCGCCGAAGGCCTTGGCGACGATGCGATTCTTTTGCGCGCCCTTGTTGAGCATGGTGTTCAGCAGCACTTCCATGGAGTAGTCGCCGGCCAGGATCACGTCGGTATCGTCGCTGGACGTCTTGGTCCGGCTGGGCAGCAGGAAATGGTTCATGCCGGCCAGGCGCAACTTGGGGTCGTAGAGGCAGACCGCGACGGAGGAGCCGAGCAGGGTCGTGATCGGACGCTCGGTCTCGACCGTCCAGCCGCCCGGATTGATGTTGCGGGCGCGGCGCTCGAGTTCTTTGGGGTCGTGGTCGATGGGCGACATGATCTGACTCTTGCTCTTGGTTGGTTCAACCGTAGGCGATGATTTCCGAGGGAATCAGGTCCAGCGGCACGATGCGGTCCACGCCACCGAGCTTGATCGCCTCCTTGGGCATGCCGAATACGACGCAGGTGGATTCGTCCTCGGCCACCGTCTTGGCCCCGGCGTCGTGCATTTCCTTCATGCCGCGCGCGCCGTCGTCGCCCATGCCGGTCATGATCACGCCCAGCGCATTGCGTCCGGCAATCTGCGCCACGGAGCGGAACAGCACGTCGACCGAAGGCTTGTGGCGATTCACCAGCGGGCCGTCGGCGACTTCGACGTAGTACTGGGCGCCGCTGCGCCGGAGCATCATGTGGCGGCCGCCCGGAGCGATCAGCGCCCGGCCGGGCATCACGCGATCGCCGTTCTGCGCTTCGCGCACTTCGAGCTTGCACAGGCTGTTGAGGCGCTCGGCGAACATGGCGGTGAATTTCTCGGGCATGTGCTGGACGATGACGATGCCGCTGCCGACGTTGGGCAATTTGGTCAGCACCGCTTCGAGCGCCTGGGTGCCGCCGGTGGAGGTGCCGATGGCCACCACCCGGTCGGTGGTATTGGCCATGGCGCGGGTGCTGGCCACCTGGGCGGCGAGCATGACATCCGCCGTGAGCTTGGGCGGCGGTGCCAGCGGGCGGGCCGCGCCGACGGTGACCCGGCGCATGTTGGCCTTCGCCGCGGCGCGCACGGCCGACACCAGATCGTCGCCGGCGTCCTGCAGGAACTGCTTCACGCCGCCCTTGGGCTTGGTGATGATGGCCAGGGCGCCTGCCGCCAGCGCATCGATGGTGGCGGCCGCACCTTTCTCGGCCAGCGAGGAACAGACAATGGTCGGCGTCGGGTGCTCGGCCATGATCTTCTTGAGGAAGGTGAGCCCGTCCATGCGCGGCATTTCGATGTCGATCACCAGCACGTCGGGCCACTGTACTTTCATCTTTTCCATGGCGTAGATCGGATCGATCGCGACGCCGATGACTTCGATGTCGGGTTCGCGTTCCAGGGTCTCGCGATTGACCTGCCGCACCACGGCCGAGTCGTCGACGATCATTACCTTGATTTTGGGGGCCATGATTGCAGTCAAATCGGGCAATTTGAAAAACTACAGTTCTCTCGACGCAAAGGCGCAAAGACGCAAAGAAAAACCAAATCAGAAACTACGATGTCGTTGTGCACTTGAAGTCCTTTGCGCCTTTGCGTCGATGCTTTTGGCCTCAGCGGGTCAGCCTCAGGGTAACTGGTAAATCGTCGGCTTTATGGCGCGCAGCGTATCGGTGAGGCCGTTGAGACTCTCCGAATGGCCGACGATGAAGTAGCCGCCGGGAAGCAGTTGCTCGACCAGCCGGGCGACCACCTGGCGCTTGGTCTCGGCGTCGAAATAGATCATCACGTTGCGCAGGAAGATGACGTGGAACTTGCCCATCGCGGGCAGGGTCTTGTTCAGGTTCACCTGCATGAAATGGGTATGGCGTGCGCACGCCCTTCAGGCAATACTTGCGCAGATAGGATTGCGGCAGGCCGCGGGTGCGGTCAAGCCAGTATAGGCCGCGTTGCGCGGTGGCCAGCACGGCCGTCGAAATATCCGAGCCTTGTACCGTCCATTGCGCATCCAGTCCCAGCGTATCGGCCAGCACGAAGGAAATGGTGTAGATCTCCTCGCCGGTCGAGGAGGCGGCGCTCCAGACGTTGAACGGGCTGCCGGAAGGATGCCCGGCGACGATGGTCTTGGCGAGGAACTCGAAATGGGCTTCTTCGCGGAAGAAGTAGGTTTCGTTGGTGGTGAGCAGATCGACCATGGTCTGCAATTCGTCGGCATCGTTGCCGCTGGCGACGAAGCGGTAGTACTCGGCGAAACTGGACAGCCCGTGGTGTTTCAGCCGCCGCCCCAGCCGCCCGACCAGCAGCACCTTCTTGGTGTCCGCCAGACTGATCCCGGCAATCTTGTAGATCAGCTTCTGGAACTGGGCGAACTCGGCGTTGGTGATTTCGGGGTGGTCGTTGGCAGCCATGAGGTTTTGCGGATGCTTGAGTTCGTTGCCACACTCGGCGGAGATCATTCCCGACGCCATCAAACGCGGCTAAAATGCGTGATCGATAAATACCGATGCGCTTTCTTCATGATCTCAAAGCAAGCGTGGTTTGTGCATCCGGAAATTACGCGACAAACTGCGGAATCTACGTAGGCTAAAGGGGCAAGGTCCAGTGCAGCAAAACTTCCGTCCTGACAGAATCCACCGGAAACCGGTGTCTTGACGCACGCCAGGCAAGCCGATCTGCCGCAACCGAAGGTCTATCTGCTCGATGATGACCCGGTGATCACGTTTCTGCTGACCGACCTGGTCGAATCGGTGCATCTGCCCTACGCGGTTTTTCCCGATGCCACCAGCTTCCTCAAGCAGGACCTGACCCAGCTGGCCGGCTGCATCGTCACCGATGTGCGCATGCCGGGGATGAGCGGGCTGGAGTTGCAGGACGAGCTGCGCTTCCGGGACATCGACCTGCCGATCATTTTCATTTCGAGCTACCCGGAAGTGCCCTCGGTAGTCCGCGCCATGCGCGCCGGCGCGCTCGATTTTTTCCAGAAGCCGTTTTCCACGCAGCAGGTTCTCGATCGCATCCAGGACGGCCTGCGCATCGACCAGCGGCGCGTAGAGATACAGACCAGGAGCCGCGAGATCGGCGAGCGCATGGCGCTGCTGACGCCACGCGAACGCGAAGTGCTGGAGGGCATCTTCGAAGGCAAGCTGACCAAGGTCATTGCCAATGAACTCAACATCAGCCAGCGCACCGCCGAAACCTATCGGCACATGATCATGCAGAAGCTGCAGGCCGGTTCGATCGCCGAACTGGTGCGTCTGGCCATGGAGTTCATGCCGGCCAAGACTTAGAGAAACGCCGAACAAGTACCTACCGTTCGGGCTGAGCTTGTCGAAGCCCTTGATTTGACTGGCTTGCGTTTCGACAGGCTCAACGCGAACGGACTTAATCAGTGTTTCCTTAGCCGCGCCTGGCGCGGTAATTCGCGCCGGAAAAGGTTTATCGAACCTGACTGCGCAACTCGTGCAACTTCGCCGCTGCATTTTCATAATCGAAGGATTCGATCCTCGCCAGCAGCGGCACGGCAGCATTGCCAAACACCTGCCGGAGGATGTCGGCCTCTTTGCGGGCGAGGGCGCTCGCGGCCATGTCTCCCTGGCGCAGCAAATCCTCAAGGCGCACCAACACTTCCCCCGCTCGCGCCGAATTAACTTCTACGGCCGCGGATTCAAGGCCTCCGGCCGTGGCCAGGCGAATGCCGTCGATCAGGGTTGCAAGCTCCTTGCCCAGATTTGCGCAATACACGGGAATCATGTCGTCGCTCGCCGGGCCGCGCAATGCCGACATCACCGTACGCGCCGCTTCCGCCACGCCCGCGGCGCCCAGCATGCCGGCCGAGCCTTTCAGCGAATGCGCGATGGGCTCGATGGCCGCCAGGTCTCCGGCTGCCGCCAGCGCCAGGATCCGTTCGGCCTGTGCCTGGTGGCTATCGGCAAACATGACGAGGAGACGCGTGTATTTCGTCACGTTGTCACGAATCATCGACAGGCCGAGCTGGAGATCGAGACCCGGAATGGACGCAAGGCGCCGCAGCATGTCTTTGTCGCTCGCGGACCGTTCTTGAATCGTGGCGGCGGCCGGCAGCGGCTGCAGCGGCGCCTCGGGCAGCCACTTCAGAAGGGCGGCATAGAACTGCGGCGGATCGACGGGCTTGGCGACGAAGTCGTTCATGCCCGCTTCCTGGCAGGCCCGGCGGTCTTCGTCGAAGGCGTTGGCCGTCATCGCCAGAATCGGCGTGGTGGCGCCGGTGGCGAGCAGACGAATGGCGCGCGTGGCGTCGAGGCCATTCATCAGCGGCATCTGGACATCCATCAGGATCAGGTCGTAGGCTGTCGCGGCGGCCATCGCCACCGCCTCGCGGCCGTTTTTGGCAGCGTCGGCATCGAGCCCGACGGCGTGGATCAGTTCCAGCGCGACTTCGCGGTTGACGGCATTGTCTTCGGCCAGCAGCAGGCGCGCACCATGGCGACTGCGGCGCACCTGTTCCTCGGCGCTGTCGCCGGCGTTGCTTGCGGCATCGGTGGCGGAAGGCACGACGCCATGGCCGCGTTGCAGGCGGGCGGTGAACCAGAAGATGCTGCCGCGTCCGACCTCGCTGTCCACGCCCGCATCACCGCCCATCAGATTGGCGAGGCGGCGGGTGATGGCGAGCCCGAGGCCGGTGCCGCCGTACTTGCGCGTGGTCGAATTGTCGGCCTGGACGAAGGACTGGAACAGTTCGGCAAGCTGCTCGGCCGGAATGCCGATGCCGGAATCCTCGACCTCGAAGCGGATATGCAATTCGTCGCCCTTGTCCTCGATGAGTCGCGCCCGCAGGACGTTGCCGCCGCGCTCGGTGAACTTGATGGCGTTGCCGGCAAAGTTGAATAGCGCCTGGCGCAACCGGGTCGGGTCACCACGCAGCCAGGGCGGCACTTCGCCGGCATCGATGTCGACCGTCAGCCCCTTGCCGCGCGCCTGCTCGCCGATCAGCGAGCGCGTGTGGTCGAGAACCGCCGCCAGCGAAAAGTCGGCTTGTTCCAGCGTCAGCTTGCCGGCCTCGATCTTGGACAGGTCGAGGATGTCATTGATGATCGACAGCAGATGCTCCGCGGCGGTGTCGATCTTGCCCAGCCGGTCGGCCTGCTCCGGACTCGTTTCGCCCCGCCGCAGCAGATGGGTGAGGCCGATGATGGCGTTCATCGGGGTGCGGATTGCTCTTGGCCTGGTTGGCGACTTCGGCGCGCTCGCGCGCCACGTCCAGTTGCAGGGTGCGGCTTGCCACCAGGCCTTCGAGGTGATAGCGATGCTGGTCCAGTTCCTGGCCCAGGCGTTTCTTCTCGGTGATGTCCTCCTTGACCGCAACATAGTGGGTGACACTGTCGTCGGCCTGGCGGATGGGGGTGACGATGACGAATTCGATGTAGTCGCTGCCGTCCTTGCGCTTGTTGTAGAGCTCGCCCTTCCATGGCTCGCCGGCGGCCAGCGTGCTCCACATCGACACGTAGGTCGCGGCCGGCGTTTTTCCGGATTGGAGGAACTTCGGGTTTCGCCCGATTGCTTCCTCGCGGCTGTAGCCGGTGTTCGCGACAAACGCTTCGTTAACGTATTCGATGATCGCGTCGACGTCGGTGATGACGATGCTTTCCGGGCTCTGCTCCACCGCCAGCGACAGCTTGCGCAGCGACTCCTCGATCTGCTTGCGCCCGGTGATGTCGCGCACGTAGGCGCTGAACATCGTATTTCCCTTGTCCGATAGCGAGCCGATGGTCAGCTCGATGGGGAACCGCCTGCCGTCGGCGTGCATCCCGGGCACTTCCACCCGTGTGCCGATGATCTTCGGGTCGCCGGATTCGATGAAGCGCGCCATGCCCTGGCGGTGTCGTTCGCGGTACTCGGGCGGTACGATCAGCTCGGCGACGGTGCGCCCCACGGCCTGCGCTTTCGTGTAGCCGAAGATCGCCTCGGCGCGCGAATTCCAGACCATCACCTCGCCATTCTGGTTCATGCAGATCACGGCATCCATGGACGAATCGAGCAGCAACTGCGTCCGCAGCAGCGTCTCCTTCAGCGAATCCGCAGTCAAGCGCAGGTTCAGCTCCATCCGCTTGCGCTCGGTGATGTCGCGCGAAATGCCGAAGGTGCCGATCACGGTGCCGTTGGCGTCATGCAAGGGCCCCTTGCTGGCGAGGAAGGTGCGCGCGCCCTTGGCAGTTTGGAGAACTTCCTCGGTGGTCCGGGTCAGGTTTTCCGTTCTGATCTGGCGGTCGGTATCCATCAACAGTTCAGCGTCTGCTGCGGGGAAGATCGCGCTGTCGTCCTGCCCCAGCACCTCCTGCTGCGTCTTGCCGACCATCGCGCAGGCAGCGGGATTGAACAGCAGGTAGCGACCTTTGCTGTCCTTGACGAACATGCTGTCCTCGGAGCTCTCGGCCAGGACATTCAGCAGTTCCAGGGCGCGCAGCTTCTCGGCCTGTGCCGTGCGGTCGCTGCGGACATACTCCAGGCGTCGCCGCTGGCGCAGGATGAAGGCGCCGGCGACCGTCATGAACAGGGCCAGCAAACCCGCCAGCACCGTCCACAGGGCGTCACGCCAAGCTTCCGCAAAAAACTCGGCGCGGTCCATTTTGGCGATCAGGAACCAGTCGGTGCCGGGTACCGCGCGAACCCCCCCCAGCGCTTCCACCGCGCGATAGTCCGTGCCTGCGACCAACTGGCCCTCTTTGGCTTCGCCGCGCAGTACCTGGGCGGCCAGGAGCTTCGGCGTTGCCACCGGCGCGCGAAGCTTCCCCGCCGCGTCGGCCTGATGGCGCAATCCATTGAGGAACAGTACCTGGTCGCCGTCGCGGCGGACCAACAAGGTTTCGGCGCTGACGCTGGGCACCGGCCAGCTTTGCAGCAGGGGCGACAAATAACCGGCGGGATCGGTGCCGAGCACAATCACCGGCCCCGGCCGATCGCCC
>JAPLRA010000014.1 GCA_026399445.1 Sulfuritalea sp. | reverse complement strand
GCCGAGGTGGCCGAATTCGCCTTCCAGCGCCAGCGGGCGAAGAACGGCAGCGACTTCCTGCCGCTGCACTTGCAGCGCGTGGTGGTGATCTCTTGCGCCCTGCGCAACGACGAAGGCTTTCGCGTCTGGTCCTTGGCCGAGCCGAAATCGGGCGAAGGCGAAATCATCCAGCGCTTCTTCGATGGCGTCGAAAAGTTCACCCCGCAGATCGTGTCGTGGAACGGCGGCGGCTTCGATCTGCCGGTGCTGCATTATCGCGGCCTGATCCATCGTGTCACCGCGCCGCGCTACTGGGACATGGGGGAGGGCGATTACCGCGATTCGAAAGACTTCAAGTGGAACAATTACATCAGTCGCTATCATTCGCGGCATCTCGATCTGATGGACCTGCTGGCGATGTACCAGCCACGCGGCAGCGCGCCGCTCGACCAACTGGCGCGTCTCATGGGTCTGCCGGGCAAACTCGGCATGGATGGCTCCGCCGTCTGGGGCGCATGGCTGGATGGTCGCATCGACGAGATTCGCGACTACTGCGAAACCGACGTGGTCAATACGTGGCTGGTGTTCCTGCGCTTTCAGTTGATGCGCGGTTTGCTGACGGCTGCCGAACACGACAGCGAGCTTGCGCTGGTGAAGACCACGCTGGCAGCGACCGGCCTGCCGCACTGGAAGGAATTCATTGCCGCCTGGGAGGCTTCATCATGCTGATCGACGCAGGTAACTCGGCTCTGCTCGTGGTGGATGTGCAAGGCAAACTGGTACCGGCCATTGCCGGCTGGCAAAGCTTGCTGGATCAGGTCGTCTGGCTGATACGTGTCGCGCGTCGGCTGGAAATTCCTGTCATTGCCTGCGAGCAGTATCCAAAGGGGCTGGGTCCGACGCATCCGGCGGTGGCGGCGGAACTGCCGGACGGCTGTACTGCCGGCAAACTGCATTTCTCGGCGGTGGCCGGCGCCTGCCATCGACTGGACCAGGCGGGTGGGCCAGCGCAGTACGTGGTCTGCGGCATGGAAACCCACGTCTGCGTGCTGCAGACGGTGATGGAACTGCTTGCTGGCGGCAAGCAGGTGTTCGTGGTCGAGGAGGCGGTCGGCTCGCGTCGCGAGTCGGACAAAGCCCTCGCCCTGGCGCGCATGCGCCAGGCGGGCGCCAGCATCGTCAGCCGTGAGATGGTCGCCTTTGAATGGCTGCGACGCGCCGATTCAGACGTGTTCCGCGAGGTCAGCAAGGCGTTTCTGCGCTGACGGGCCGCGCCAATCCCTGAAGTTTCAGAATTAGAGTCGCCCGACTACACGCGACCCGCAAACTGCGCTACTATTAAAACGTTTGTTTGAAACGGCCGTTCGCCTGAGGGCGGTCGATGGTAGCCAATACAACACAGGAGGACATCATGGGCCAATACATTGCCCCGCTGCGCGACATGCAATTCGTGCTGCACGAACTGTTCGACGTCACCACTGAACTCAAGGCTTTACCGGCGCATGCCGAACTCGACGCCGACACCATCAATCAGTTGCTTGAAGAAGGTGGCAAGTTCACCTCCAAGGTATTGTTCCCGCTCAACCACGTCGGCGATCGCGAGGGCTGCCAGCTCGATCCGGTGACCCACGAGGTGAAGACGCCGACCGGTTTCAAGGACGCCTACCGCCAGTTCGTCGATGGCGGCTGGCCGGCGCTGACCTGCGATCCGGAATTTGGCGGGCAGGGCTTGCCCATCATCGTGTACAACTCTCTGGCCGAGATGCTGAACTCGTCCAATCAGGCTTGGTACATGTATCCGGGCCTGTCGCACGGCGCCTATGAATGCCTGCATGAGCACGGCACACCGGAGCTGAAAGCGTTGTATTTGCCCAAGCTGGTCTCTGGCCAGTGGACCGGAACAATGTGCCTCACCGAGGCACATTGCGGCACCGATCTCGGCCTGATGCGCTCCAAGGCCGTGCCACAGGCAGACGGCTCGTACAAGATCACCGGCAGCAAGATATTCATCTCCGCCGGCGAGCACGATCTGGCGGAGAATATCGTGCATCTGGTGCTGGCCCGCCTGCCCGATTCGCCTACCGGCACCAAGGGGATTTCGCTGTTCATCGTGCCGAAATTCATTCCCAATGCCGATGGCACGCTCGGCGCGCGCAACACCATCACTTGCGGCGCCCTCGAAGAAAAGATGGGCATCCACGGCAATGCCACCTGCCAGATGAACCTGGACGATGCCACCGCCTGGCTGATCGGCCAGCCGCACAAGGGCCTCAATGCCATGTTCATCATGATGAACGCGGCGCGCCTCGGCGTTGGCATGCAGGGTCTCGGCCTGACCGAAGTGGCCTACCAG
>JAPLRA010000475.1 GCA_026399445.1 Sulfuritalea sp. | reverse complement strand
GTCGATTGCGACAAGGATGTGGTGCTGCTGAAGATTGAACAGAGCGGCGGAATCGCCTGCCACACAGGCAGGCGCAGTTGTTTTTTCAACCGGCTTGAAACCTCGGGCTGGCAGGATGTAGAGCCGGTCCTCAAGGACCCGAAGGAGATATACAAGTGATTGATCTCGAAATCATGCACCGTGTTCAGGCGACGCTGCTCGAACGCAAGGGCGCCGCACCCGATTCGTCTTACGTCGCCAGCCTTTATGCCAAGGGTACCGATGCGATTTGCACGAAGGTGGCGGAGGAGGCAGCAGAAACCATCATGGCCGCCAAGGACGGTGATCGCCTGCACCTGGTGCGCGAAGTGACCGACCTCTGGTTTCACAGCATGATCCTGCTGACCCAGTT
This sequence comes from Sulfuritalea sp., assembly GCA_026399445.1. Classification (GTDB taxonomy): domain Bacteria; phylum Pseudomonadota; class Gammaproteobacteria; order Burkholderiales; family Rhodocyclaceae; genus Sulfuritalea. The sequence continues at coordinate 2,479 of JAPLRA010000475.1, read as the reverse complement.
TGGTATCGGCGTAGACGACGTGCTGGTCGAATTTCGCCGCCGGGAAGGCATTTCCGGTATTGACGAGAAGAAAAGCCGGAGCCCGGACGCATGAGCGACTGTATTTTTTGCAAGATTGCGCACGGCGATATCCCGTCGAAGAAGATCTACGAGGACGAGGAAATCTTCGCCTTTCACGACATCAACCCGATCGCACCCGTGCATTTCATGATCGTGCCGAAGCTGCATGTCGGCTCCCTGATGGACGTCGATATGAGTCACCAGATGCTGCTCGGTCGCATTCTGGCCAAGGCCAACGATCTGGCGAAGAGCCAGGGACTCAATGAAGGCTTTCGCACCATCATCAACACCGGACGGATCGGACATCAGGAGGTGTATCATCTCCACGTTCATATCCTGGGTGGCCCCGAGCCCCTGGTGATTGTGCTGGTGATTGTCATGCTGGTGTTCGGCACCAAGAAGCTGCGCAACATGGGGTCAGACCTCGGCGGCGCGGTAAAGGGTTTCAAGGACGGCATGAAAGAGGCCTCGTCGGACAAGCCCGCGGAAAAGTCAGTCGAGCCGCAGCAGGTGACCGGCCAGACCATCGACGTCGAGGCGCGCCGGGAACAGACCAAGTCCTGATTCCGGCGGAGAGCGGCCTTTGCGCTTTTGCCGCAGCAATTTCCCCGGCCTTCCCTGACACATCCCCTATCCTGACGAACCCATGTTCGACGTAAGCCTTTCCGAGATGATGGTGATCGCCGTAGTGGCGTTGGTTGTCATCGGCCCGGAACGCCTGCCTAAAGTGGCGCGTACCGCGGGCCTTCTGCTGGGCCGTCTGCAGCGCTATGTAGGCGACGTCAAGGCGGACATCAATCGCGAGATTCAGCTCGATGAGTTGAAACAACTCCAGCAGCAGGTTACCGATCAGGTGACAAACCTGGAGGCGTCCGTGACCCATGAAATGCGCGAGGTCGAATCCTCGGTGAATATGGCGATAGAACCGTTGGCCGCAGAGGCCGTCGTGACCGATCCGGCGAGGTCCACGGAGTTGCCGGCGACAGTCTTCAACGAGGACGGGACAGTGGTGACGTCGGCTCTTGATACAGTTCCGGTCGGTGTGCAGGCCACGACAAATCTGGTTGCGCCCGAAACCGCGGCCGCCGAGCTGCAGAAGTCCTGATGGCTGAAGAACAGGAAACATTTCTCTCCCATCTGGTCGAGCTTCGTGACCGCCTGATCCGTGTCCTTGTCGCTGTCGGCATCGCGTTCATGCCGCTGGCCTTCTATGCCCGCGAGTTGTATTCAGTGCTCGCTGCGCCTTTGCTGGCGACCCTTCCGGCCGGCGGCCAGATGATCGCCACCGACGTGGTCGGCGTGTTTCTGGTGCCTATGAAAGTGGCGCTGATGACCGCATTTCTGGTTGTCCTGCCTTATGTGCTTTACCAGGTCTGGGCCTTTGTCGCACCTGGGCTGTATGCCCACGAGAAAAAGCTCGCCGTTCCGCTGCTGATTGCCTCGGTGCTGTTGTTTTTCATCGGCATGGCCTTCGCCTATTTCGCTTTCTTCCCGATGGTGTTCGGCTTCATGTCCAAGTTCGCGCCCGAGGGCGTGGCCTGGATGACGGATATCGAGAAGTACTTCTCCTTCGTGCTCACCATGTTCATGGCTTTCGGGATTACCTTCGAGGTGCCGATAATCGTCATCGTTCTGGTGAAGATCGGGGTGGTCGATGTGGCCAAGCTGCGCGAATGGCGCCCTTATGTGATCGTCGGCGCTTTTGTGGTGGGCGCGGTGTTCACGCCGCCCGACGTGATTTCGCAATTCATGCTGGCGATGCCGATGTGGCTGCTCTATGAGCTCGGTATTGTGCTGGCCAGCGTCATCGTCCGCCCCACACCGGAGCCGGTCGGCGTGTCGGACTATCGGCCTCCCTCCGACGCGGAAATGAATCAGGAACTTGATCGCGCAGAACAAGCTTCGCGCGACAGCAAGCCCTAGGCGCACACCGTGGCCAGGCAGGTTCCTGCGCGACTTTCCAGTGATGCCGAGGTGCGCAGCCTCGCGGCATCCTCCCTGGTCAAATTGTTCGACAGTTTGTACGAAGGCGCGGTGGTCATTGACCATGCCGGCCGCATTACATGGATCAACGACAAGTACAAGGCGCTGATCGGCTGGAACGGAGCCGAGGCGATCGAAGGCCGCGCCATTGAAGAGGTGCTGCCGAACAGCCGTCTGCGCCAAGTGGTGGAGACAGGGCAGGCCGATCTGCTCGACGTTCTGACCATCGGCGGGCGGCAGATGGTGGTGTCGCGGATTCCCTTGCACGGTGAGGCCGGTAACGTGATCGGTGCGCTGGGTGTGATTCTGTACGATCGCTTGCAGGCCCTGAAGCCGATCGTCTCCAAGTTCCAGCAGATGCAGACCGATCTCGCCAGCGTGCGCAAGCAACTGGCGGAAGGCCGTCAGGCCAAATACCGCTTCAGCCAGTTTGTCG
>JAPLRA010000408.1 GCA_026399445.1 Sulfuritalea sp. | reverse complement strand
GTCGGCGCCGAATCGGGCGACGACGAAGTACTGGCGATGGTGCACAAGGGCGAGACCTTCGCCAGCACCTGCGACGCGCTCGACAAATTGCAGCAGGCCGGGATCAAGCGTTCGGTCATGATCCTCAACGGTCTCGGCGGCAAGATACTGTCGTCGCAGCACGCGGCAAATTCCGCACGCCTCGCCAACGCCACGCAGCCGGAATATCTTGCCACGCTGGTGGTGAGCTTCCCGCAGGGTGAAGAGCGCTTTCGCGCCGGATTCCCCGAATGGCAGCCTTGCGATCAGCGCGAACTGTTTGTCGAAATGGAAACCCTGATCTCGGCACTGGAACTCAAGCGCACCGTGTTCCGCAGCGACCACGCCTCCAATCGCCTGGTGCTGAAAGGCACCCTGGGCACCGAAAAGCCGCGCCTGCTCGGCGAGATCCGGGCCGCCATCGCGGCCCCGGAAGCTGCCAAACTGCGGCCAGTCTGGGCGCGGGGGCTGTAGCGGAAGGAATCAGCGCAGGCCGCTCAATGCCGGGCGTTTCGTTCGCGCACGATAGGCGGAACGAATTTCACTGAGAATTTCCAGCCCTCCGGGGTATCCCTCAGCACCAGAGTCTTCGAGCTCGCTGCTTCTTCGAACACCGGATCGGTGCCGACCATTTCGATCGCGCCAATCCCCTTGATGACGCAGGCCCCGGGAAGCGTGACGAAGGCCGATTCGGCCGCCACCAGAACGAATTGGCCCTCCTTCGACTGCGAGCAGGACAGTCCCTTCGGCACCGAGCTTGGATCCAGCTTCCATGCATCGCGCAAGGCGTCGAGTGCCTTGAGCAGATGTTCGGTGATCTTTATGGCGAGAACGACTTCGCGAGACTTCACATGGCTCATGTTCTGCTCCTGTGTGGTGCCCGACGGGGTGACTCTGGCGTCACGTATTCGCAGGCGAAGCGACGCCATCCTGAAAGTCGGTGCCGACGGTACGGCGATGGTATCGCTGTCGAACCAAATTGCACGGCAGGGGAGGATGGCGGCGGGAAGAATCCATGCTGCTATGATCGCAGAAAAACTCAGCGCGGGTTCCACCCGCATTCGGTCGTCGAACCGGCAAGGCGGAGGAGACACACAGGATGACCGCAACGGTCGCAGTTCCGCGCTGGGCATTCGTCATACTGGCCGGTTTTGCCGGGTGGGCGGTGCTGGTGCTGCTGCTGGTGCCCGGCATGCGCTGGTTCTTCCGGCGCCGCATCAAGCTGGTGCTCCATCAGATCGGCGCGCGCCTGAACATCGAGTTGCCGTCCTTCACGCTGACCCGCCGGCAGATCTTGATCGACCGGCTGTTCCACGACCACAAGGTTCAGGCTGCGGCGGCGGCGCATGCCGTGGTCAGCAACGAGACGCTGGGCGATGTATGGCGACGCATCGATCGCTATGCGAGGGAGATCGTGCCGTCGTTCAACGCCTACGTGTATTACCGTGTCGGCTATGCTCTCGCGCGCGCCGCAGCGCGGGCGCTCTACCGGGTACGGATCGGCTTTGTTGACGAGGCCGCGCTGGCGCGAGTCGATCCGAAGTCGACCATCGTCTTCGTCATCAATCACCGCAGCAACATGGACTACGTGCTGGTCGCCTTCCTCGCCGCGGAACGCACCACGCTTTCCTTCGCCGTCGGCGAATGGGCGCGTATCTGGCCGCTGCAGCAACTGATCCGCGCCATGGGCGCCTATTTCGTGCGACGCAGTTCCGGCGATCCCCTGTACCGCACCGTACTCTCCCGCTACGTGCAGATGGCTTCTGAGGCCGGCGTCACTCAGGCCGTGTTCCCCGAAGGAGGACTGACCGTCGACGGTCGCCTGCGGCCACCGAAGTTCGGCTTGCTCGACTACATGCTGAAAACCTTCGACGAACGCGAAGAAGATGGCCGCCGCGACCTGGTATTCATTCCGGTCGGCCTCAACTACGACCGTGTGCTGGAAGACCGCAGCCAGTTGCTCAAGCTGCACCCCGACGCATCGCGCCCGGGACGGTTGCACGGGCTGGGGATTACCGCAGGATTCTTTCTCCACAACCTTTCACAGATACTGCGCGGCGGCAGGCACCGCTTCGGCTATGCCTGCGTCAATTTCGGCACGCCGTTTTCGGTGCGTGCCTACGCCCGCGATCGCGGCCTGCATTTCCCTGCACTCAGCGACGCAGAACGGCGCACCGAGGTTGGAATCATCGCCACGCGGCTGATGGACGCCATCGGCAGCGTCATTCCGGTGCTGCCGGTCTCGCTGGTCGCCAGCATCCTGGCGCGCGATCCGGCGCGCGCCTTGAGCGAACTGGAATTGAAGGCGGCAGCCCATGCGTCCATAAGCGAACTCGAGGCCGCCGGCGCGCACATCTACATCCCGCGCCATGATCAGGACTACGCATTCGGCGTCGGCCTGCGCATGCTGACGCTGCGCCGCATCGTGCTGGAGGAAGATGGCCTGTTCCGCCCGGCGCCGGAGCAGATCGAAACGCTCAACTACTATGCCAACGCAATTTCACATCTGGGCGGCAATCGGGCCGACCCGGTCATGGCCTCGCCCAAGAAGTAGCACACGAAGTCTAAAAGGGCCAGCAGCGGCCCCTCTGTAACCGGGCACGGGGCGCCACCGGCTAAGCGATCGCCAATGAACAAGGGCTTACCGGCGATCGCTGGTAAGCCCTTGTCTTTTTTGGTTGCGGGGGCTCGCTTCGGCCGTTGTTTGACACCGGTAATTCGAGTCTCGGGGCTGCGATAGTTCGCTATCTACTACTGCCTGCGATACGGCCACGCCGGCAAATTGTCCAGATTGGAAGGCACCAAGAGAAACCAAGGGCTACCTTGATCTGCAATATCTGTTGAATATGCCTCGAATTCCCCTACAATACCAATTCACATATCTATTCATAAACGAATTCACAGCATGTCTTCGCACACTGATATTATCCGCGGGCGACTTTCAAGTGGGCCACTGTCTGCGCGCCAACTGCTTGAAAGTATGGGCACTAGTCAGCCAACAATCTCGCGCGCGCTGAGGGTCCTTGGCGGCGAAATCGTACGGGTAGGAGCAGCTCAATCAATTCAATACACGCTGCGCGACACTATGCGCGGATTGGAAGACATCCCAATATATCGGGTTGATTCAGAAGGCCGAATCAGGAAACTGGGAACTCTAGTTCCCGTACGCCCAGAAGGGTTCGTCATGTGCCCGGGACGGTGTGACCCTGCACAGCGACGGCCTGCCGTGGTGGTTGTTCGACATGCGTCCTCAAGGCTATCTCGGCCGGGCATACGCTGCCCGTCATGGCGTTGAACTTGGACTACCGGACCGACTGAAAGACTGGACCGATACCCATTCTTTGCGAGCGCTCCTAGTGCATGGCCATGATGTGGTTGGGAATCTTCTTCTAGGCGACATTGCGCGGGATCGATTCCTTGCCGCTCCCGTCCCTGATCCCATCGTGGAGGAGCAAAAGACAGAGGAATATTCTCGGCTGGCACTTGAAGCCGCCAGGGGTGAGACAGCCGGATCGTCAGCTGGGGGAGAACAGCCGAAGTTCACTGCCTATACCATGACGCCGGATGGGCCTCGGCACGTCATCGTAAAGTTCAGCGAGCTGGAAGAAGGCCCTGTTAGCGAACGCTGGCGCGATCTGCTGCTGATCGAACACTTAGCGTTGGACACCCTGCGTGAGGCTGGCATCCCTGCCGCAAAAACACAGATATTAGAACGCGGTGGTCAGCGTTTCCTCGAAATCGAGCGCTTTGATCGCATCGGCGATCTGGGACGGTGCGCGCTGTTTTCTTTGGCCGCACTGGATGCCGAATTCGTAGGGACAGGATCCGGTAACTGGCCAACCATTGCACGCCACCTTGTTGATGAAGGACAAATTCGTCGAGAGGCGGCCGATGGTGCAAATCTTCTTTGGGCTTTTGGTACTCTGATCGGCAACTCCGATATGCATAGCGGCAATCTGTCATTCGTCGCGGAACATGGTCGCCCTTATGACATTGCGCCAGCCTACGACATGACGTCAATGGCCTTGGCGCCCCGAACTGGTGGCGGGATACCTGACATCATTGCTGAGGCGATCATTCACGGAAGTGTGAATAACGGAACTTGGCAACGAGCAGAAGAACTGGCGCGCGCGTTTCTTGTCCGGGTCATGGCCTCAGAAGGGTTTAGCCACCGGTTTGGAACGTGCATCGCCGCGCTGGAACGCCACATTAATACGGCAAGCACTAAGATCGGACGGCTGGGGTGAGCCTGAGGCCACTAACAATGCGGCCTACATATGCTCAACCAGAAAGACTGCGAACTCTGCACCATCTTGTTGGATACAGGGGCTCGTTTTGGCCGCTATTCGACGCCAGTACTCCGCATCTCTGGATTGCGATAATTTGTCATTGCATGGCCCGGTTGTGGGCCTACCCGTACCAAGCCATGCCCCATTTATGCGCCCGATAACACTTGATAACTGTTAATTAACACATTACACTGCCTGTAATGATCAAATCATTCCAGCACAAAGGCCTCGAAGCGTTCTTCAAGAAGGGCAGCAAGGCCGGTATTCAACCGCATCATGCGGCCCGGTTGCGAATTCAGCTGACCGCGCTCGACAGTTCCACGCAAGCAAAAGATGTGAATGTGCGGGGATGGAAGTTGCATGAACTTACCGGAGATCGCGCCGGGTTCTTATCGGTAGCGGTTAGCGGTAATTGGCGTTTGATCTTCCGCTTTGTGGAGAAGGACATTGAGTTGGTCGACTACTTGGATTATCACTAGGAGCACACCATGAGCAGAATGCACAACCCGGCCCACCCAGGGGAAGTACTGCGGGAATGGCTCCCGGAGGGGATGACTGTCACCGAAGCTGCAACCCAGTTGCAGGTGTCTCGCGTCACGTTGTCAAAAATTCTCAACGGAAAAGCCGGGATCACGGCTGATATGGCACTACGCCTCGCCACCTGGCTGGATACCTCGCCAGACCTGTGGGTCGGAATGCAGACTCAGCGCGACTTGTGGGAAGCCAAGCATAAGCCGAGGCCAAGCATCCGCCCAATAGTGCGGTTGGCGGCATGATCGGCACATAACCCCTGTCCAACCTGCGTTTGCCGCTACCCCAAAGACAAAGGACTTACCTGAATTAACAGATAAGCCCTTGTTTTTTGGTTGCGGGGGCAGGATTTGAACCTGCGACCTTCGGGTTATGAGCCCGTACAAGTATGAATTCCGGCCTGTTGCTCGACATTCCCAATAAAACACTATTCATTACAAAACAGCACATTGCCCATGTAAGCAATTCGCCCGAAGGTTGATTTGTGTTCCGCAATGTTCCATAATAGTGCTTACATGGCTGCTTACATGGAAAAGGACAATATCATGGGACGAGTTAATTTCACCGCTGGCCGCATATCAGACTTCACCCTGCCGGCAGGAGCAGAACAGGCTTTCTTGTGGGATAGCAACACCAAGACCCTCGCAGTCAGGGCAACCGCCAATGCAAAGGCTTACATCTTCCAAAGTCGATTCAATGGCAAGAGCCTCCGCGTCACCATCGGCAGCATCAAGGACTGGAGCATTGACCGGGCCAGGTAGCCGCCGCATCAATTGCTGCCGCCGAGGAAACCCGCGAAACTGCCGCCACCGAATCGCGCCGCAAGGTTGTGACCGTAGCCGAAGCATGGACGACCTATCTTGCGCACCACGAAAAGCGCTGGGGGGCTCGCCACCTTCAAGACCATCAAAATCTTTCACAAGCTGGGGGGAAGACGAAGAAGCGCGGCGACGGGCTCACGGTAGCTGGGGTGCTATGGCCGCTCCTAAACATGCGCATGGCCGACATTACCGCCGCCGTACTGATTGACTGGCAATCCAAGGAAGCCGAAACCCGCGCCAATAATGCAAGGCAAGGCTTTGAAATGTTCCGTGCCTTCTGGCGCTGGTGTGCGACGAGGGACGAATACAAGGCCATTGTCGATACTGATGCAGTCGAGGATACGGACGTACGCGCTGAGGTTCCCAGCCGCAAGAGCAAGAGATTCGACGTATTGGAACGCGCACAGTTGAAAGCATGGTTTGCTGCCGTGCGTGGCCTGAGCAATCCGGTAATCAGTGCCTACCTGCAAGGGCTCATTCTGACGGGGGCTCGCCGTGAAGAACTTGCTGGCCTGCGCTGGGAGGACGTCGACTTCAAGTGGGGCAGTATCTGGGTGAAAG
>JAPLRA010000173.1:1127-7501 GCA_026399445.1 Sulfuritalea sp. | reverse complement strand
GTCCTTGGCCGGGCCGTCGAACAGTTGCAGCATGCGTGGCGGCACGTAGAAATCCTGCATTTGTAGATTCGCGATGTCGCCCATGCCCTGGTTGTTGCCGATGGCCAAAGTCAGGAAGGACACCAGCATGAAGCGGCCGTCGATCACGTTGCGGTCGAACAGATCGATCGGATAGGCGATGCGCATGTCCTCGGTGGCTTCGTCGATCAGATACACCAGCGCATCGACGCCCTTGGTGAAATCGTCGGTGGTCGACACTTCGACGTTGGTACCGGTGGAAGACTCGGCCGCAAAATGGGCGGCTGCTTCCAGATAGCCGGTGCCGGCCTTGGGCTTCATCTTGTAGGCCACCAGGATGTGCTTGCCACCCTTGATCAGGTCCTCTTCGTTGAGGCTCAGGTCGGCGTAGCGGTTCGATTGATCCATCGTGTTTCTCCTCGAGCGTTGTTCGTTCAGGCAAATGGTGCAGCGGGTTCAGCGGATTGACGACATCTTAATCATGCCGCTGCATAAGTGAAAGTCACTATTTTTTATCACAAGCATAAGCAGTTTCATGCCACTGCCGGAGCAATCGTGGTCATGGGTGTAGCCGGTCAGCGTGATCACGGTCGCCAACCCGGCTCCGGTGCCGGCCTTGAGAGCGTTGGCGGAATCTTCGATGGCAAGACAGGCCGAAGCCGGCAGGGCCAGTTGCTGGAGCACCCAGCGATAAATGTCCGGCGCCGGCTTCTTGTTCGGCACCGTATCGCCAGCGCCGACTTTCTCGAACAACGCCATCACGTCCGCGGGCAACAGCGCCGTGACGTTTTCCGGCGTGGTGGTGGTGGCGATTGCCAGACGCAGGCCGGCGGCATGCGCTTCGCGCAACAAGCGCTCAACACCGGGGCGCAAGGGAATGCCCTGCGCGCAGAGTCTTACATAGCGCCGCGTCTTGGCGGCATGCAGCGCCTTGATGCGCGCTGCCGCATCCGCCTCACGCAGAAATTCCGGAGCATGGCGCTCGCAGAAGAAGCGTATCCGCTCCTTGCCGCCGGTCACCTCCAGCAGTTCGCCGTAGAGTGCCTCCTCCCAATGCCACGCCAGGCCGGCCTCGGCAAAGGCGGCATTGAAGGCGGGACGATGGCCGTCGCGCTCGGTATCCGCCAGCGTTCCGTCGACATCGAAAATCAGTGCTTCAAGCATGGGAGACAGCATAAATCCTACCAACTATAAGTGACAGTCATGCTTTCTTATGGCGGTGATAAGATGAATTTTGATTGATTAGAACTTAGCGACCATGAAGAACGTCACTCTGCGTCAACTCAAGATATTCGAGGCGGTGGCCCGCCATCTCTCCTTCTCGCGCGCCGCCGAGGAACTGCACCTGACCCAGCCCGCGGTGTCGATGCAGGTGCAGGCCCTGGAAGATCAGGCCGGACTGCCGCTGACCGAACAGGCCGGCAAGAAAGTGCGGCTCACCGCCGCCGGCGAGGAGGTGGCGCGCCAGGCACAGCGTATCGCCGAGCAACTGCGCGAGGCCGGCGAAGCGCTGGCCGCACTCAAGGGAGTCGAAGCCGGGCGACTGAAGATCGGCGTCGTCAGCACCGCCAAGTATTTCGCACCGTCGCTGCTGGCTGAATTCCGACGCCGGCATCCGGGTGTTGAACTCGAGCTGATGGTGAACAACCGCGGCACCGTCGTGCGCCAGCTTGCCGAAAACGGCATCGACCTGGCCATCATGGGCACGCCACCGAGCGAATTCGAAACCGTGGCCAAGATATTTGCCGAGCACCCGTTGGTGTTCATTGCCGCGCCCGACCACCCGCTGGCCGACAAGAAACGCATTGATCCGCAGCGGCTGGCGGAAGAAACCCTGCTGATCCGCGAACCGGGCTCCGGCACGCGCAGCGCGCTCGAGCGCTTCCTCGAAGAACATGGCGTCACGCCCGGCGCCCTCATGGAACTGGGCAGCAACGAGACCATCAAGCAGGCCGTGATGGCGGGGCTGGGGCTGTCCTTCATTTCGGAACACACCATCGGGCTCGAACGCTCGGTCGGCCGCCTGGTCAAGCTGAACGTCGCCGGTACGCCGGTCAAACGCCAATGGCGTCTCGTCTATCGCACCGACAAACGATTGATGCCGGCAGCGACTGCCTTCGTCAGTTTCATGGATGGCGAGGGTTCGCGTCTGATAGAGGCGCAGGTCGGCAAGCAGGCGCCGGGCACCAAGGCGACGTCCACGCGCTGAGGGGTAACGCCGGCCGGCTATTTGGCCGGGACGTTCCAGAGCGTCGCCGTCACGCCCAATCGGGTGATGAAGGCCTTGACGTGTCGGCTGCCCAAGGTGATGCGCTTGCCACCCTCGGAAAGTGCGCTCATGACAATGTCGGTAATCTCGTCGTCCGACAGATTGGTGGTGCCGGCGGCATGCCAGAGCCGGATATGCCCGCAACTGTCGCGATCGATCAGCAACGTCTTGTCGTTCTTCGCTGCGGACAGGCTGATCGTCACGCCGTCGCTGGTTTCATAGGCACGGGCCGGGCCGGCACTTGTCGGCACTCCGGGTTTGGCGGTCACCTCGAGCGCCATCGCTTCGTCGTCCGTCAGTTGGCTTTCCCCTTCGGTATGCCAGACCAGGTAACGGCCTCCCGGCTGCATCTGGATCAGCAATACATTGTCGGCCGCGCCAGCCGATGTCATCGCCATGAGGGTCGCGAAGAACAGAAAGAGCCTCACGGGTTCGCCCACTTGATCGAGCAGCCGATACCCGGCATCTGTTGCGCAGGCCCTTGTCCGCTTGAGCCCACCTGTCGCATCGCTTCGAACAGGTCACGGCGGACGCCTTCAGGCGCGGTCTCCTTGCGCGACTCGTCGAGGCGGCCGCGATACTGAAGTTGAAGCTGCGCGTTGTAACCGAAGAAATCCGGCGTGCACACGGCACCGTAAGCTCTCGCCACCGCCTGCGATTGATCCAGCACATAGGGAAAGGGAAACTCCAGATCGCGCGCGATCTGCACCATGTTCGCCCAGGAATCCTCAGGGTAGTCGATCGGGTCGTTGCTCATGATGGCGATGCTGCCGACGCCCAGCGCGGCGAGTTCCCGCGTGTCGCGCACGATGCGACGGATGACCGCCTTGACATAGGGGCAGTGATTGCAGATGAACATCACCAGCAAACCCTTGGGCCCGCGCGCACTTGCCAGGGTATGACGCTGGCCATCGACGCCGGGAAGGTCGAAATCAATGGCCGGGCGGCCGAAGTCGCAGACGGGTGGGGAAAGACTGACCATGCGCNNNNGCGATAATCCAAACATGATACCGAGATTCTTCTGCCCCTTCCCGCTGCACCCCGGCGCGACAGTCGAACTGGCCGCCGAAGCCGCCCACCATGCGCTGAAGGTCCTGAGAGTCGGCGCTGGCGACACGGCGATTCTGTTCGACGGACGCGGCGGGCAATGGCAAGCCGCACTGCACCCGGCCGGCAAGGCCTTGCGCGCGACGCTCGAAGCATTTGACGACATCGACTGCGAGTCGCCGCTGGACCTGACGCTGATACAAGGCCTGCCGGCCAGCGACAAGATGGATCTGGTAGTGCAAAAAGCGGTCGAACTGGGGGTGCGGCGCATCCAACCGGTAACGGCAAAGCGCAGTCTGGTAAGGCTTTCCGGCGAACGCGCGGAACGCCGCGTGGTTCATTGGCGCAACATTGCGATCGCCGCCTGCGAGCAATCCGGCCGCAATCGCGTCCCGGCCGTCGCACCAATTCTTGATCTGCCGCAATACCTTGGCATGGCAGCGCAGGAAAATGGGCTACGCTTTGTATGCGCGCCGGAGGCCACCGGGTCCCTGCGCGACCTGAAGGCGCCTGAAGGTCCGGTCAGCCTGTTGGTGGGCCCGGAGGGTGGCTTTGAGGAGGGCGAATTGTTGGCGGCGCGGGCCGCCGGCTTCCATCCCGTCAGGCTGGGGCCGCGCGTGCTGCGCACCGAAACCGCCGGACTCGGCGCCTTGGCGGCGATGATGGCACTTTGGGGAGATTGGTGATGTTCGAATCTGCGGAAATCGGCCACAAGGTCGACAAGGACACTTACAAGAAGGCTGTACCAGCCCTGCGCGCGGCACTGCAGGATGCCCAGTACGACCTCAAGGAAAACGGCAAGATTCCAGTGGTGGTGCTGGTCAGCGGCCAGGACGGTGCCGGCAAGGGCGAGACCATCAACATCCTGTACGAGTGGATGGATCCGCGCTTCATCTCGACCCTGGCGTTTTCCGCGCCGACCGACGAGGAGAGCGCACGACCCTTCATGTGGCGCTACTGGCGCGCGTTGCCGCCCAAGGGCCGCATCGGCGTGTTCGCCGGCTCCTGGTATTCAAGCCCGATCCACGACCGCCTCGACGGCAGCATGACCCAGGCGGACATGGATGCGCGCATCGATCAGATCAACCGCTTCGAGGCCATGCTGGTCAATGAAGGTGCGCTGGTGCTGAAGTTCTGGTTCCACCTCACCAAGGACGGCCAGAAGCGTCGACTGAAGGCGTTGGAAAAGAACCCGCAGACGGCCTGGCGCGTCACCAAATGGAACTGGGAGCGCCTCAAGACCTACGACAAGCTGCAGGATGTGGTCGGCCACGTGTTGCGCATGACCAATACGCCTTGGGCGCCTTGGATCATCATCGAGGGCGAGGATGATCGCTATCGCTCGATGACCACGGGAAAAATCCTGCTCGAGGCGATTCGCCAGCGCCTGTCCGATGCCAGCAAGCAGACGACACCGGTGGCACCGCCGATACGCGTGAATATCGACGGGCGCAACGTGCTGTCCGAGCTACGGCTCACGCATCGGCTGAGCGAGAAGGAATACGACGATCAGTTGGCGAAATGGCAGGGCAAGCTGTCCGAACTGGTGCGCGATCCGCGCTTCAAGGGCCGCTCGCTGGTGTGCGCCTTCGAGGGCGCCGATGCCGCCGGCAAGGGCGGCGCCATACGCCGCATCACCGCCGCGATGGATGCACGCGACTACCAGATCATTCCGGTGGCCGCGCCGACCGAGGAAGAGCGCGCCCAACCCTACCTCTGGCGTTTCTGGCGGCATATTCCGCGTAACGGCCGGGTGGCGATTTTCGACCGCACCTGGTACGGCCGCGTACTGGTCGAGCGCGTCGANNNNAAATCAACGATTTCGAGCACGACCTTGCTGATGCCGGCGTCATCGTAATGAAATTCTGGCTGCAGATCAGCCAGGAAGAGCAATTGAAGCGCTTCAAGGAGCGCGAGAAGATCGAATTCAAGCGCTTCAAGATCACCGAGGAAGACTGGCGCAATCGCGAGAAATGGGATGCGTACCAGCAAGCCATCTGCGACATGGTGGACCGCACCAGTACGGGTACCGCACCGTGGACGCTGGTAGAGGCCAACGACAAGGGCTATGCGCGGGTCAAGATCCTGCGCACCATCTGCGAGCGACTCGAAGCCGAGCTGGAAGGCAAACCGGTGCCCAAGTCGAAGCCCGAAAAAGCGCCCAAGGAAGACAAGGACAAGAAGGACAGCAAGGACAAGAAGGGGGGCAAGGACAAGAACGCCGTAAAGGTCCCGGCACCGCCGGCACCACCGGTGACGCCAGCAAAACCGGCCAAGGTCTCCAGGCCGGCAGCAAAGGCGCCGGCACGGCCCAAGGCACCGCCAGTCGCCAGACGAACCGCTGCGCCAAGGAAAGGCAAGACCGCTAGATGACCCTCGAAACCCGCAGCAGTCAACCGGACACGGATGCCCGCCTGGTCGCTTGGGTGCGTCAGGCGGCACCTTACATCCATGCCTTTCGTGGCCGCACCTTCGTCATTGCCTTCGGCGGCGAAGTGCTCGAAGCAGGCGCCGCCCAGGCGCTGATTCATGACATAGCGCTGCTCGACAGCATGGGCATTCGCCTGGTGCTGGTGCATGGCGCGCGACCACAGATCGATGCCGAAATGCTGGCGCGCGGCCTCACGCGACGGCATCGACTTTCAATACACCGGCGCGATACGCAAGGTGATCGCCGAGGAAATTCAGGCCGACCTCGCCCAGGAAAACGTGGTGCTGATCACACCCATCGGCGCCTCGCCGACGGGTGAAATATTCAACCTCGCCTGGGAAGAAGCCGCCGAGGCCGTTGCGGTGGCGATCAAGGCCGACAAGCTGATTTATCTGTGCGATGCGCCAGGCCTGGTTAACGCCAAGGGCGCCCTGATCGACGCTCTCACCGCCGACGAAGCACAGAAGCTGGCCGGCAGGAATTTGAACGTACAGGCCCCCGAAATCGCCCGCGTATTGCCCAGCGCCATTCGCGCCTGCCGCGCCGGCATCGGTCGCGTGCATTTCCTCGATCGGCAGGCCGACGGCGCCATGCTGATGGAATTCTTCA
>JAPLRA010000173.1:0-1108 GCA_026399445.1 Sulfuritalea sp. | reverse complement strand
GCGATGCTCATGGAATTCTTCACCCGCGACGGCGTTGGTACCGTGATGACCAGCGCCCCGCTGGCGCAGTTGCGCGACGCCACCATCGACGATGTCGGCGCCATTCTCGGCCTGATCGAACCGCTGGAAACCGACGGTACCCTGGTCAAGCGCGGCCGCGAGCGGCTGGAAATGGAAATCACGCGCTTCTCGGTGGTGGAACACGACGGAGTGATCGTCGGCTGCGCGGCGATCTATCCCTTCTCGACCGAGAAGTCGGCGGAACTCGCCTGCCTGGCCGTAGTGCCGGATTTTCGCCGCAGCGGCTATGGCGAACAGTTGTGCAGCCACATCGAGGCTCGCGCCAAAAAACTCAAGCTGAAGCGCCTGTTCGTGCTGACCACCCGCACCGCCCACTGGTTCATCGAACGCGGCTTCGTCGAAGCCGGCGTCGATGCACTGCCGGAAGCGCGGCGCGAACTCTACAACTTGCAGCGCCGTTCGAAAGTGCTGGTGAAGTCGCTGTAGCAGACAGGCCTGGTGGTGTTTCGTAACTGATCCGGGGCGAATCGCGAACGACCATGACAATGGATCGTCGGCGTTGCGTTGAGCAGAGCTATTGGCAAGGGCAAAGGAAATTCAGATCAGGCTGCACACAACTCAAATCTGACCTGCCGGCCCAATGCCGCCGCCGCGCTGGCCAGTGTGGTTAGCGTCAAGCTGGTGTCGGTCTCATCCAGCAACCGGTTGAGTGCGGCACGGCTCGTATGCATCTTCTTGGCCATGGCTGTCTTCGTGAGTTTCTGCACAGCCATCTCCTGCTCGATCTGCCAGGCAATAACACGCTTCACGGCGACGGCCGTCGCTTCTTCGAGCATGGCCTCTTCCGCGAGGAAATCGTCGAAGCTGCTGCCGACATGGGGATTTTTCATTTCCGCCTCCTTAACTGTTTCAGTCGCTCGTTCGCCAAATCCAGATCAGGCTTGGGCTGTCGGCGCCGATTGAATATTGACCCACCCTGCTGATTGAAATTTGACCCAGGGCTGGTCGCTGATTTTTGAGTCAGCGGTTGTGGATAAGTGTAGCAAATAGCTGGTTCTGACATTCTCCTTTCTCATGGCGCTGGATG
>JAPLRA010000114.1 GCA_026399445.1 Sulfuritalea sp. | reverse complement strand
CCTGCTTCAGGTAGGCCATGCGCTCGCCCGGATCGATGAGACGTTGCCGGCCGAAGACTCCAGCACGCCGGCGAGGATCTTCATGAAGGTGGTTTTGCCCGATCCGTTGGCGCCGATCAGGCCGTAGCGGTTGCCTTCGCCGAACTTGACCGAGACGTTTTCGAAAAGCGGCTTGGCGCCGAACTGGATGGTGACGTTTGATGCGACGAGCATGGCAGTGCAACCGGTTGATGCGCCGGGGAAATTCGGCGAGGGCCGTATTCTACTGCCCCCGCCACTGCAAGCCCAGCCTGCTCAGCGTCTGGCGTTGGGAAAGAACAGTTGTTCGCCGCCGATTTTGTACTCGGCAATCGCCTTCTGGCCATCCGCCGACACCACCCAGTCGATGAACTTCTGGCCGTCGGCCTGTTTTACATGCGGGTGCTTCGCCGGATTGACCAGGATCACGCCGTACTGATTGAAGAGCTTCGTGTCGCCTTCGACGACGATGCCAAGGTCGCCGCGGTTCCTGAACGCTAGCCAGGTGCCGCGGTCTGCCAGGATATAGGCATTCATCGAGGCGGCGGTGTTGAGCGCCGGCCCCATGCCGGAACCCGTGTCGCGATACCAGGGGCCTTTGGCCTTGTCGAGATCGACCCCGGCGGCCTTCCAGTAGCGCAGTTCGGCGGCGTGGGTGCCACTCTTGTCGCCGCGCGAAACGAAGGGCGCCTTCGCGGCTTCGATGCGGCGCAGTCCTTCGAGGATGTCCTTGCCAGCCGCCTTGGCCGGGTCGGTCTTCGGCCCGATCACAATGAAGTCGTTGTACATCACTTCCTGCCGCTTGACGCCGAAGCCTTCGGCGACGAACTTCTCCTCGGCTGCCTTGTCATGTACGAAGACCACATCGGCATCGCCGCGGCGCGCCATGTCGAGCGCCTGGCCGGTGCCCAGTGCGATGACGCGCACCTTGATGCCGCTGGCTTTTTCGAAAATCGGCAGCAGGTGACCGAAGAGTCCCGACTGCTCGGTCGAGGTGGTTGATGAAACAGTGATGAAGCGTTCCTGCGCGTGGCTTGCCGCAGCGGCAAGCAGGCCGCAGGCGGCGAGGGCGGAACAGAACAGACGACGTGAGATCATGGCATTTCCTCCTGAAGAAAACTTTGTGCCGCGGGGGTTTGCGGCAGTTTGAAGAACTGGGCGACCGGCGTCTGTTCGACGATGCGGCCGCGGTCGATGAAGACGATGTCCTCGGCAATGCGCCGCGCTTGGCCAAGGTTGTGGGTGGTCATCAGGATGCGGGCGCCGCTGGCGGCAATGTCGCCGATGATGCGTTCCACCTCGCGGCTGCTGGCCGGGTCGAGGCTGGCGGTAGGTTCGTCGAGGATCAGCAGTTCGGGTTCCAGCGCCCAGGCGCGGGCCAGCGCCACGCGCTGTTGTTCGCCGCCTGAAAGCAGCCGCGCTGGTCTCAGCGCGAGATGTTCCAGCCCGACTCGCGCCAGGGATTCCTGTGCCCGCCGTCTGGCCTCACCGGTCTTGAAGCCCTTGAGCTTGAGGCCGTAGATGACATTGGTCAGCGCCGTGGTGCGCAACATGACCGGCCGCTGGAAGACCATCGCCTGCGACAGCGGCCGCGGCCAGTAAAGGACGCCGGTGCTCGGATGCAGCAGATCATGGATCAGACGCAGCAAGGTGCTCTTGCCGGCGCCATTGGGACCGAGCACCACGGTGCGTTGCGCGCCCAGCGTCAGCGAAACGTCGGCGATGATGCGTGTGCCTCCTTCAGTGAGGCTTAGGCCGTCGATGCTGAGCCAGGTGTTCACCCCCAGTGCCTCTCGGCCCAACCGCGCAGCGCATAGGCCACGGCGTTGATCGCCAGCACCACCGTGATCAGGATGAAACCCAGCGCGAGCGCCAGCGGCAGGTCGCCCTTGCTGGTTTCCAGCGCGATGGTGGTGGTCATCACGCGTGTCACGCCGTCGATGTTGCCGCCGACGATCATTACCGCACCGACCTCGGCAATCGCCCGGCCGAAGCCGGCCAGTGCCGCCGTCGACAGCGAGAAGCGGCCGTCCCAGAGCAGCGTCGCGGCGGCGCGGCCGCGGCTGGCACCGAGCGAACGCAATTGTTCGCGGTATTCACTCCAGGAGTCGGCGACCACCTGTCGCGTCAGAGCCGCGACGATGGGCGTCACCAGAATGGCCTGGGCAATGATCATCGCCTCCGGCGAGAACAACAGGCCGAACTGCCCCAGCGGCCCGGCGCGCGACAGCAGCAGATACACCAGCAGGCCGACCACCACCGGTGGCAGGCCCATGAGGCCGTTGAACAGCACGATCAGCGTGCGCCGCCCGGGAAAGCGGCCGACCGCGAGCAAGGCGCCGATCGGCATGCCGATCACACAGGCGATCAGGGTCGCCGCCAGGCTCACGCGCAGGCTGAGCAGGACGATGCCGGCCAGTCGCGCGTCGGCGCCAGCCACGAGCTGCCAGGCGGTGATCAGGGGTTCGTTGAATTCGTGCATGAAGGGCGGCGATCTATGCAGTGCGCTACATATGGGCTGTTAAGCGTAAGCTATGCAAACAAAGGACCATATATGTCGTCAGCTGCAACAACTACGCGTTTGAACCCCGATTTGCCTCGCCTGCGCTGGGCTTGGGATTTCGGGCCGCTGCTGGGGGATGTCGATACCAGTCGCCTGCTGGGCCTGCTCACTGCCCTTGCGGCGGAGGGTGCCTTGGGCAACGCGGCGAAGCAGGCCGGAATGTCTTACCGTTCGGCATGGGGTTTGTTGCGCGACTGCGAGCAAGCCTTGGGTGCGCCACTGGTGGTCATGGAACGCGGACGGGGCACGCGGCTGACGGAGTTCGGCGCGTCGCTGGTGCAGCTCGATGCCGCGGCACACGTCGCGCTCGATGCGGTCCATGCGCCGTGGCAACGCCGGCTCGAGGATTTGCTGGCACCGGTGGTGCGCGCCGTGCCGGAGCGACTGCGGCTGGGGGCGAGCCATGATCTGGCGCTGGCCGACTGGGTCGAGCACGGTCGCCGCATCAGCGTCGACTTGTTCTGGCGCGGCAGCGAGGAGGCGCTGGCTAGCCTGGGCCATGACGAGTGTGATATCGCCGGCTTCCACGTCCCGGAAGGCTGGACCGCCGCGCAACTGGAAAGCTGGCTCGGGCGCTGGCTGAAGCCATCGCTGCACGTCTGCCTGCCGCTGATGCGTCGCTGCCAGGGACTGATCGTGGCGCGCGGCAATCCGCACCGGCTGCAAAGCCTGGCCGATGCGTCGAAGCGCGGACTGCGCATGGTGAACCGCCAGCGCGGTTCGGGCACGCGCAGCCTGATCGACCAGTTGCTGGCGGCCAATGGCTTGCGGCCGGAGAACATCGACGGCTACGCCCACGAGGAATTCACCCACGAAGCGATTGCCGCCACGGTGGCGGCCGGGCAGGCCGATGTGGGCTTCGGCATCGAGGCGGCGGCGGCGCGCTACGATCTGGGGTTCGTTCCGCTGATCTGGGAGCGCTACGGTTTCGCCATGCGCTCGGCCATCGCCAACAGCCCGGAAGGCAGGCAGTTTCTGACGCGGCTGCAGGGCAACACCTTCCGCCAGCGTTTGCTGGCGATGCCCGGTTACGAACCGCTGTCGGTTCGTGCGCCGGGGGTGTGGGCCGAGTTCCTGACCTGAGCGCCTAGTACTCGACGGCGAATTCCGTCGCCTGCCAGATCGCCCGCTTCGCGTCGAGTTCGACGGCGACATCGGCGCCACCGATCAGGGTGTGCTCGATGCCCGCGGCTTCGAGTCCGGCGACCAGTTCGCGGCGCGGCTCCTGGCCGGCGCAGATGACAATGGTATCGACCGGGAGAATGCTCGGCTTGCCGTCGACCGAGATGTGCAGACCTGCGTCGTCGATCT
>JAPLRA010000057.1 GCA_026399445.1 Sulfuritalea sp. | reverse complement strand
GCTATTGCTGACGCTGCCGGTCACGCTGCTGACGCTGGGACTGTTCATCTTCGCCATCAACGGCATGATGTTCATGCTGGCGGCGTGGCTGCTGGAAGGCTTCGTGGTGGACGGATTTCTCGCCGGCGTCATCGGTTCGGCGCTCTATAGCGTGATCTCCTGGCTGCTGACGAAGCTGCTGCTGAGTTCGCCCAAGTCATGACCCGAGGAACCCGGAATGAGCCTTGAACTATCCATCGAGTTTTTCCCGCCGCAAACCGCCGAGGGCATGGAGAAGCTGCGCGCGACGGTGACCCGGCTTGCCGTGTTGAAGCCCGAGTTCTTTTCCGTCACCTACGGCGCCGGCGGTTCGACCCGCGACCGCACCCTGGCCGCGGTAATGGAGATCGCTGCTACCGGCCACTCTGCCGCACCGCACCTGTCCTGCATCGGCTCCACACATGACGGCGTCCGTGAGATGCTGGCCACCTTCACCGAGCGCGGCATCCGCCGCATCGTCGCCTTGCGTGGCGATCTGCCCTCGGGTATGGCCGACGCTGGCGAGTTCCGTTATGCCAACGAACTGGTGGAGTTCATCCGCGCCGAAACCGGCGACCGCTTCCACATCGAGGTAGCGGCCTATCCCGAATGGCATCCGCAGGCGAAGAGCCCGCGCGAAGACCTGCTCAATTTCAGGCATCATGCCGATCGCGAGCTTCTCGAAGCTGGCGCGTTTTTCTGATGCCTGCGGGGCCGAAATTCCGCGCTGGATGCGGCGCAAGTTCGAAAGTTTTGGCGACGACACAGAATCGATCCGCGCCTTCGGTCTCGATGTGGTGACGGAACTTTGCCAGCGCCTGATCGAACGCGGCGCACCGGGCCTGCACTTCTATTCGATGAACCAGGCGCGCTTGACGTTAGAGCTGTGCCGCCGACTGGGCCGCTGAACAGCTAGGCACGCACTGCCAGCAGGTGCTGCAACGCTGCGCGCAGCCGACCCGGCGACACCGGTTCCTTGAGCAGCACAAAGCCGGCACGACGCGCTGCGGTCTGCGCGTCTTCACTGACATCTGCACTGACCAGCAACACGCCCATGTGCGCGAATTCGCGCTGCAATTCCTGGGCGAGTCCAATGCCGCTGACCAGGCCCGGCAGGCGGATATTGCAGATCACCAAGTCTGGAGCTTGATCGCTTTCGCGGCAAAGACTCAGCGCCTCTTCACGATTCTCGGCCAGCAATACAGAGCCGCCCCAACTGAGAATCACCTGCTCCATGCCGGCACGTACCAGCGCGTTGCCCTCGACGACCAGAATGGTTCCCGCGATCCGGGCCGAATCGACCATTTGTTCTACCTGCCGAACGTCGGCAGAAGGCTGGGTATAAGCCGGCAGTTGGTGCGCCACCGGAAGTTCGATCCAGAACACCGAGCCGAGACCCAGGCGCGAACGTACGCCCAGCGGAATGCCCAGCACCTCCGCCAGACGGCGGCAAATGGCCAGGCCGAGCCCCAATCCCTTGACATGATCGCGCTCGGGATTTCCCAGTTGCACGTAGTCCTCAAAAATCTGTTCCCGTGCATGCTCCGGAATTCCTTCGCCGGTATCCCATACTTCAACCTGTACCGCATTCCGCCGCTGGCGGCAGCACACCAGGACACCTCCGGCCCGGGTGTAGCGCAAGGCATTGCCCACCAGATTGAGCAGGATGCGTTCGACAATTTTCTGGTCGCTATGGACCCAAACCTGCGTCGGCCTGACCCTGAGTTTCAAGCCCTTCTGTTCCGCCAGCAGTGAAAGATCCTCGCCCAGCCGACCCAGTACATTGCCCATGGAAAAGCCTTCGATCCTGGGAACGACGTTCTGACCATCCAGCCGTGAAATGTCGAGGATGGCATCGAGCAGATTCTGCAGGGTGTCCACCGACGACTGGATATGCGCAACCAGCCGCGGCTCCTGCCTTGCGGCATCCGACTGCGCCAACCCGGCGACGAAGAGCCCGAGCGCATGCAGGGGCTGGCGCAAATCGTGGCTGGCGGCGGCCAGAAAGTGCGACTTGGCAATGGTCGCGTGTTCCGCCGCGTCCTTCTCGCGCTTCAAACCAACGGTCGCCTCCGTCACTCGCGCGCGCAACTCCTCCTGCGTCACGCCGATGCGTCCGGCCATGTCGTTGATGCCCGCCGCCAGAGACCGCAAGGTGCCAGCCGACCGAATTGCCATGCGCGCGGTGAGGTCGCCCTCACCGATCCGCGCCACCACCTCGCTCGCTTCAAGCAGGGGCTGGGCCACCGTGCGCGCGATGCGCAGCGCCAGCCAGCCGCCAAGCACCGATCCCAGTAACGCAATCAATACGCCGATGGCAACCAGCCGTTCGCTCTTGCTGGACACGTCCCGCAGCGACAGCTCGACCACAGCATAGCCGATCACTTTCGCCTCGGTAGCACGCACAATTTCTGTTCCTGCGTAAATATCATCAACCGGCAGACTGCTGCGCACCACCGGCTCGACGAACAGCAGTGCTTCCGGCCCCAGGCGACGGCCTTCAATTCGTCCGAGTTCGGGCCAGAGGGAAGGATTCAGGTCTCCACTGCGCGCCAAGGTTGCTCCCTGCGCATGAATGATCGCAGCTCCGCGCGCATCCGAATCGATGTTCAGCGCCGACTCGGTCAGTGCCGACAGGCCGGCGCTCTGCCCGGAAAAAATGCCGAACTCGGCGGCGCTCGCCATTTGCCGCGTGATCGCTGCGCCGCGCGTGCGCAACCCTTGCTCGAGGTCGTCAATCGCGCGCAGCAGGAAGATGCCGGTCAGCAGCCCTGCCACCAGCGTCGTCGGCAACAGCGCCAGCAGCAGCATGCGCGCGCGCAGGCTCATGTTCATGGCCGTTCCCCCTCCCGCAATTGTTCGCCCAGCTTCGCTTCATCCAGTGCGAAGCCAAGCGAACGGGCGACATCCTGATTGACCTTGACGACAAACTCGCGCGGCCATTGCGGGGGTGGCAAGGACCTGCCTGCCAGAGCCTGTCGCAGCACTTCGCCGCCGCGAGCGCCGACCTGGGCAGGGGTCGAGTACAAAGCCAGCAAAGCGCCGGCCCTGACATAGGCCGGAGAAAAGCCGACCAGCGGCACCTGCCGTCGGTAGGTCGCCATCAGGATGTTGGCGGCGGTCTGGCTGTTGAACACCGCCGGATCAGGCAGCGCCAGCAGAACTCCGGTATCAGCCAACACCTGTTGCAGGGCGGCAAACAACCCGCTTTCCCCTACCACTGAAACACCTAGTTGCAAGCCGCGCTCTTTTGCCGCCTTCTCGAAGGTGGAAGAATGTTCCCTGAAATCTGCGCCGGCCAGGATGCCCACAGTGCGCACGGCCGGCATCGCCAGTCGGATCAGCTCCAGCTGGCGTGCCGGAGGTTGATCAAGGAATACTGCAGAAAGCAGGCCGGTCTGTGCGCGCGCCGGATCGGCAATCCGCTCAAAAGCCTGACGCGGTACCAGAATGGCCAACAGTGGCGGAGGCGTAGCGTCGGCGGCAAACAGTTCCTGCATGCCGCGCTGCGCGGCGGCGCCAACCGCAACCACCCAGTGCGGCTCGGGCTTCGGACCGGAAAACTGGCTCCAGTGCGCCACGCGCCATACGACGCGCCCCGGTTGCGCCTGCTCGACCCGTGCACGCAGCGCCTCCGCCGCCTCGGCGTGTGCTCCACCGGTATCTGACAGCGCTACCCAGACTGAGACCGGCCCCGCCGGCCCCGCCGGTCCCGCCGCCCACGCCGACCCATATGTCATTAGACATAGGTAAGTTGTGGCGAGAGCGGTGAAAAACCGGTGGCGCATTGCTCAGAAATCCAGCCGCAGGGTGGCGAACGCGCGGCGATCGAAGCGCTGATTTATCTTGAATATTTGACTGCCGCCGTTGATTGCCTGGACGGTTGCACTGATCTCGCCGCGCGTTGCGTTGACGGAAAATCGCTTCGCCAGGCGAATATCGAGGCGACGGGGCGTATTGATCAAGTCGCCACCACCGGCCCACTTGAACGGAGTGGTGGCGGTGGAGATCGCGCTGAACTCAACGGCGCCAGGCAGTGTCTGCAGCCAGGTTAGCGATGTGTTTCGATCGGGGGCCTCACGCTCCTCCGCCACATCGCCCGAGGCTACACGCGTATGCGCCTCAGCCAGCATCAGCCGGGTGGTCTCGAAGGGACGCCAGTCGAACTGGTACTCGAACCCATGAATATGCGGGCCCGGTCGATTCACGGCATCGTTGGGCGAAAATGCACCGACTGGGCGGGCCGAAAACCAGATGCGACTATTCATTCGCTCGACAAAGGCGCGCGCATCAACCGAGAGATTTATCTCGCGAAACCGCCCCAGGTAACCCAGTTCATTGGTGATCAGGGTCTCCGGCTTGACCGTGCCTGATGAAAAGAACGTCCACGCCACTTGAGTCGCAGGGGCGGTCAGGAGAAACAAGCGGCTATCTCCCCGCAATTCATAGAATGTCGGCGCGCGCTGCGACTTGGTTACCCCGGCGCGCAGCGTGTGATCGGGCAGAACATGAAAACTGGCGGTCAGCCGGGGGGAAAAAGTGCCGCCGGTATAGCTGTGACCTTCGTACATCCCGCTGGCCTGCAACAGCCACTGCTGGAGAGGTCGCCACTCGACGCTGGCAAACCCACGCCACTGATGCAGTGAAATCGTCTGTGTCGTATAGAACACCGGTTGTGAGTTTGCCGTCTCGTAACGCCATTCGCCACCCCACACCGTGCGCACCGCATCACTGAGTCGCAGGGAATGTTGCAGTCCGATTTCGGTGCGCTGGCTATCTCCTCCGGTGTCCGCCACCGCTGAAATAGCACCCGCGGTTGCGATGAAACGATCCCGCGGGTGCTCCTGCTCATGGACGAAGCGCAGTTGGACCTGCTCATCCGGCGCTAGCTGATGCTGCCATCGAAATTGCAGATGCGCATCCGAATTGCCAACGGTGCGAAATGGATTGCCGCCCACTCCCGTGCCTTCGCCTCGCGAAGTCTCGCCACCGCGTGACTCGAAAACTGGCCTTTTCATCCCCCCAGCCGACGCGCGCGACGTTGTCATTGATGCCCTTGTCGCCGACCGTAGCCGACAGCATTGCACCGTGGGTATCGGCGGCATTGCGCGTAATGATATTGACGACACCAAGAAAAGCGTTGGCCCCGTACGATGCCGAATTCGACCCGCGTAACACCTCGATGCGATCGACGTCCTCGAGCGCCAGACCACGAAGCGCGATGTGAGTATCACCGAGGTAAAAGGAGGAATACAGCGAGCGGCCGTCGACATACACCTGCATCCGCGACCCATAGACATCCATGCCTGAGTGATAGGCAGCCTGTGGATTGGCCCCGTTGCGGGAAGTGAAAACGAAACCCGGCACCAACCGCAGCACTTCGGCCACCTCCCGCGCGCCCGAGCGACGGATCAGTTCGCGATCGATGACGGTGACCGCGCCGGGAACTTCATTCAGCGGTTGCGCCAGACGGCTGACCGACAAGACCACGGGCAAATCGCCGAAATAATCCTTTTCGGAAACGACCTGCGCGGTCGCTAGCTGCGACAACAAGGCGAGCAGCGTCGACAGTGCAATAGACAAAGTCTTGCACTGCACAATTCGCGTAATCCGAAATGAATATTCATCCATCGTCGCGCGATTATAGGTGCGAACCAGCTTGCGGGGCTACCGGCGACTGACCACCGCAACCCCTGCAATGACCAGCGCGACACCGATCATCTGCGCCGTCGAGAAGCCTTCATCGAGCAGCAGCCACGCGAAGACGATGGTCAACAACGGCCCCACCATTCCCACCAGCGCCGCCTGCCCGCTACCGACGCGACGGATCGCCGCGGACTGGGCAAATACGGGCAGCACCGTGCAGAACAGGCCCATCGCCGCACCCAGCGCATACACCGGCCAGGGCTGGACCAGGGCCGCGAGCGGCTGCGTCGCCAGAAAGTGGCCGCCGGTGACCGTGGTTGACACCAGCATGGCCAGCGCGGTGAAGCGCGCCGCGCCCAGTTTCGCGATCATGCCGGCACTGCCCGAAAGGTAGAGCGCATAGCTGACCGACGAGGCGAACACGAAGCCGCCGCCAATCCACACCACGGCGGTGTCACCGGCAAATTGCAGATCGTGCACGAAGGCCGCCGCGATTCCGGCGTAACACAACGCCAGCGCCAGACCCTCGCGCCGGCTGATGGCGCGCCCGTGCAGCACCACGCCGAACAGCAGGGTCAGCGTCGGATAGGTGAACAGGATCAAGCGCTCGAGACCCGCCGAGATGTACTTGAGCCCGAGAAAATCGAGGATGCTGGCGCCGTAGTAGCCGAGCACGCCCAGCAGCGCCACCAGGAACCAGTCGCGCCGACTCAGCGCCGGTGCGTTCTTCGAAGCGGAGAGGCCCACCCACAGGAATACCGGCAGCGCGAAGGCCATGCGCAAGGCCAGCAGGGTTACCGGATCGACACCATAGGGATAGGCCAGCTTGACCAGGATCGCCTTGAAAGAAAATCCCAGGGCCGCCACCACGGCGAGGGCCACGCCAAGTCGATGCGAGGCGTCCGGCCCGCGCATGGAAATCACCGGCGGCCACTGTCTGGCGACGCAGCCGCTCGCGGCCCTGGTCCAGCCCTGGCCGGTGTATGCGCTGGGTGCGGCGATGGGCCTGTTCTGCTGATGGAGCCGAGCACGCCGCGCACGATCTCGCGGCCGAGTGAGGAACCGATGGCGCGCACGGTGCTCGACACAGCCGCTTCGACGACTGTCTGCCGGCCGCGCGTGCCAGTATGTGCGCCGCCGCCCAGCATGCCGCCAAGAGCATCGCCCATTCCACCGAAAAAGCCGCCGCCTGAGGCTTGCGGTTCTGGCGGCGTAACCGCCGTATCGCCAGCGCCGAGTTTTTGCGTCGACGCGCCCTGCAGTTTCTCGTAGGCGGATTCGCGGTCGAGCACCTGCTCGTAATGTCCGGCAATCGATGAAGCCGCGACCGCCGCGCGGCGCTCCTCAACCGTCAGCGGCCCGATGCGCGAGGCGGGCGGCAGCACCATGCCGCGCTCGACCACGGTCGGCCGGCCCTGCTCATCGAGAAAGGACACCAGCGCCTCGCCGACGCCGAGTTCGGTGATCGCCGTCGCCGCATCGAACGCCGGGTTTGCACGCAAGGTGTCGGCCGCCGCCTTGACTGCCTTTTGGTCGCGCGGCGTGAAGGCGCGCAGCGCATGCTGCACGCGATTGCCCAACTGGCCGAGCACGGCGTCGGGAATGTCGAGCGGGTTCTGCGTCACAAAATACACGCCGACGCCCTTCGAACGGATCAGGCGCACCACCTGCTCCACTTTCTCCAGCAAGGCTGGCGGCGCATCGCTGAAGAGCAGATGGGCTTCATCAAAAAAGAAGGCCAGCTTCGGCTTGGGCAGATCGCCCGCCTCCGGCAGTTGCTCGAACAGTTCGGCCAGCAGCCAGAGCAGGAAACAGCCGTAGAGACGCGGCGAGTTAGGTCTTCTATGTCGAGCATGGGTTCGCCGAAGAAGCTGGTGCCGCCCTGTTCTTCCAGTGTCAGCAGGCCGCGCTGTATGGCGCCGATCGAGGCCGCCGAGACGTTGCCGTACTTGGTCTTGTACTCGGCCGCGTGTTCGCCGACATGCTGCACCATCGCCCGCAAATCCTTCAGGTCGAGCAGCAGCAAACCCTGGTCGTCGGCAACGCTGAATACGATCTGCAGCACGCCGCCCTGCGTGTCATTGAGATTTAGCAGCCGCCCCAGCAGCAGCGGCCCCATGTCGGAAATCGTGGCGCGTACCGGATGGCCCGATTCTCCGAACACATCCCAGAACATGATGGGACTCGCCTGCGGCTGCCAGTCCTTGATGCCGAGCTTATCCAGTCGCTTTTGCAACTTCTCGGAAGCGACCCCGGCGGCGCCGAGGCCGGACAAATCGCCCTTGGCATCGGCGAGAAATACCGGGACGCCGGCGTTCGAGAGCTGCTCGGTCATGCGCTGCAGGGTCACCGTCTTGCCGGTGCCGGTGGCGCCGGTGATCAAACCGTGGCGGTTGGCGAGTTGCGACAACAGGACCAGTTCGGTCTCGCCGCTCTTGGCGATGGGCAGGGTTTGGCTCATGGCGTCACGCCTTCGCCAAGCACGGCGGCAACATGGGCACCGATGGCAGCGTCGCCTTTCTGTTTACCCACTGCGGCCAGATGCTGTTCGCTCCGGGTACCAACGAGGCCGCGCTGATGGATGCGGCGATCGAGGCCGGCGCCGACGACATCCAGAGCAATGAAGACGGCTCGATCGAAGTCATCACCCCGCCCAACGATTTTGCCGCGGTCAAGGAAGCGCTGGAGAAAGCCGGCTTCAAGGCGGAATTCGGTGAAGTGATCCAGAAGCCGCAGAACGAAACCGAGTTCGCCGGCGAGGATGCGCTGAAGATGCAGAAACTGCTCGACGCCCTGGAGTCCCTGGACGACGTGCAGGAGGTCTACACCACGGCGGTGATCGAGGAATAGGCCTCCGGCCCTACTTGGCGGCCTGCCGTTCCTGCAGCAGCTTCAGATCGGCAACGATTTCCTGCGAATGGCGCGAGGGATCGACGGCCAGATAGACCTTGGCGATGCGCCCCGCCGGATCGACGATGAAGGTGTAGCGCTTCGCCACCTTCATCACCAGCCAGTCCGAGAGCGCGCCATATTGCTTCGCCACCTCGGCCGTGGCGTCGGAAAGCAGCGGGAAGGGCAGGCGATGCTTCTCGGCGAAGGTTTTGTGCGAAGCCGTGTCGTCGACGCTGATGCCCACCACCTGCGCGCCCAGTGCCGTAATCAGGGAGATGTCGTCGCGAAAGCTGCAGGCTTCCGTGGTGCAGCCGGGCGTATCGTCCCTAGGATAGAAGTAGAGCACCACCCAGCGACCGCGCCATTCGGCCAGGCGCCGCGGCGCGCCGTTCTGGTCGGGCAGGGAGAATCCCGGCGCGGCGGTACCGGTCGCCGGCACCTCGGCCCAAGCAGCACCCGTCAGTACCAGCACGGTTAACAGTCCGGCGAAAAGTTTGCGAATCATGGCGGCTCCTTGGTCATTCAGTGTGCATCATAGCGCCGCGCAGGCGCGGCACAGGAGTTACGAATCGGTTACCCTTGCGGGCTGGGTTTTCGACCGCACTTTTCATGAACCGTTCCGCCCCCCTGTTGTTCGTCCTGCTCTGGAGCACGGGTTTCATCGGCGCCAAGTTCGGCTTGCCGCATGCCGAGCCGCTGACGTTTCTGCTGATCCGCTACCTCCTGGTGCTCTCGCTGATGACACTGGTCGCGCTGGCGATGCGAGCGCCGTGGCCCAAGGACGCGCGCCAATGGTTTCATATCGGCGTTTCCGGCCTTCTGGTGCATGGCGTGTACCTCGGCGGCGTCTTCATTGCGATCTCCAAGGGTTTGCCGGCCGGCGTCACCAGTCTGGTGGTGGGCGTTCAGCCGCTCTTCACCGCCGTCGGCGCCGGCTGGTTGCTGAACGAAGCCGTGCTGGCGCGGCAATGGCTCGGACTGGTGCTCGGCTTCGTCGGCGTGGCACTGGTGGTGTCGGGCAAACTCGGCAGCGGCTTCGGTCTGGAGGCCCTCTGGCCGGCACTGGCAGCGCTGGCGGGCATCACCGCCGGCACCTTGTACCAGAAACGTTTCTGTCCCAGCTTCGACTGGCGCACCGGCGCCATTGCGCAATTCCTGCCGACAGCGATCGCCACCGCCGTGGTCGTCGCCCTTACCGAGAACTTCCGCGTCGAATGGGTGCCCGAGTTCATCTTCGCCCTGGGTTGGCTGGTGCTGGTACTTTCGGTAGGCGCGATTTCTCTGCTCAACATGCTGATCCGCCGCGGCAGCGCGGTGAATCTCGCCAGCCTGTTCTACCTGGTGCCCCCGAGCACCGCACTGATCGCCTGGCTGCTGTTCGACGAACGCCTGGCCGGCATGGCACTGGTCGGCATGGCGCTCGCCGTGTGGGGCGTGTATCTTGCGCGGAAATGAAAGCTCCGACTTCGATTCGAATTTTAGGCATTGACCCCGGTCTGAGGAGTACCGGGTTTGGCGTTATCGACAAG
>JAPLRA010000088.1 GCA_026399445.1 Sulfuritalea sp. | reverse complement strand
GGCACTGCCCCGGCCATTCGGGAGGCGTCGCCTTCCTCAAGAGCCCGGTGGGCCAGATGTTCCACCAGTTCTTCGGCGAGAACATGCTGCGCGCCGACGTCTGCAATGCGGTCGAGGAACTCGGCCAGTTGCTCGACCACACCGGCCCGGTGGCGGCATCCGAGCGCAACGCTGCGCGCATCTTCAATGCCGACCATCTGTTCTTCGTCACCAACGGCACCTCGACCTCGAACAAGATCGTCTGGCATTCGACGGTAGCGCCGGGCGACATCGTGGTGGTGGATCGCAACTGCCACAAGTCGATCCTCCACGCCATCATGATGACGGGTGCGATTCCGGTGTTCCTGATGCCGACGCGCAACAATTACGGCATCATCGGGCCGATTCCGAAAGAGGAATTCCGCTGGAAGAACATCCAGAAGAAGATCGCCGCGCACCCGTTCGCTACCGACAAGGACGCCAAGCCGCGCGTGCTGACCATCACCCAGAGCACCTACGACGGCATCCTCTACAACGTCGAGGAGATCAAGGAGATGCTCGACGGCAAGATCGACACCCTGCACTTCGATGAAGCCTGGCTGCCGCACGCCGCCTTTCACGACTTCTACGGCGACTACCACGCCATCGGCGCCGACCGCCCGCGCTGCAAGGAGTCCATGGTGTTTTCGACGCAGTCGACGCACAAGCTGCTCGCCGGTCTCTCGCAGGCGTCGCAGATCCTGGTGCAGGACGCGGAGAACAACAAGCTCGACCGCGACGTGTTCAACGAGGCCTATTTGATGCACACCTCGACTTCGCCGCAGTATTCGATCATCGCTTCCTGCGACGTGGCGGCGGCGATGATGGAAGAACCCGGCGGCAAGGCGCTGGTCGAGGAGTCGATCGGCGAGGCGCTGGATTTCCGTCGTGCCATGCGCAAGGTAGACAAGGAATGGGGCGCCGACTGGTGGTTCAAGGTCTGGGGTCCGGACGACCTGTCCGAGGAAGGCATCGAGGAGCGCGACGCGTGGATGCTCAAGCCGGGTGCCCGTTGGCACGGTTTCGGCAAGCTGGCGAAGGGCTTCAACCTGCTCGATCCGATCAAGGCCACCATCATCACCCCCGGACTCGATGTCGACGGCGCTTTTTCCGACGATAACGGGATTCCCGCCGCGATCGTCACCAAGTACCTCGCCGAACACGGGGTGATCGTCGAGAAATGCGGCCTCTATTCATTCTTCATCATGTTTACCATCGGCATCACCAAGGGCCGCTGGAATACCCTGGTCACCGCCCTGCAGCAGTTCAAGGACGACTACGACCGCAATCATCCGCTGTGGAAGGTGCTGCCCGAGTTCGTGATCAAGCATCCGCGCTACGAGCGGGCCGGTC
This sequence comes from Sulfuritalea sp., assembly GCA_026399445.1. Taxonomy (GTDB): domain Bacteria; phylum Pseudomonadota; class Gammaproteobacteria; order Burkholderiales; family Rhodocyclaceae; genus Sulfuritalea. The sequence continues at coordinate 3,984 of JAPLRA010000088.1, read as the reverse complement.
TCAAGGATTTGTGCACCCAGACTCACGAGGTCTACAAGGCCAGGGACATCGCCCGCCTGACCACGAAAATGTATCTGTCGCCCATGGTGCCCGCCATGCGTCCGGCCGATGCGTTTGCCAAAATGGCGCATCGTGAAATAGATCGAGTGTCGATCGACAAACTCGAAAACCGCGTTACGGCGGTGCTGCTGACGCCTTATCCGCCGGGGATTCCGCTGCTGATTCCGGGTGAGCGTTTCAACGCCACGATCGTGCGCTACCTGAAGTTTGCGCGCGAGTTCAACGAAAAATTCCCGGGTTTCGAGACCGACATTCACGGCCTGGTGAAGGACGCCAGCAATGGCGCTGTGCGCTACTACGTGGATTGCGTGGCGAACTGAAGGGGCAGATGGTCAGGTCTGCTGCAAGACAAAGGGCATGTATTTCTTGTCTTCACCCAGGATGTGGTGGAGAAACCAGTCTTGCATCATTTCCAGAATCTGATCCGGCGTAACGGATTCCTGATCCTTGAAGAACGCCTCCCTGGCGACCATTATCTGGCGCGCAAAAGCGGCGTGTACCTTCTTGTGCTGTTCAAGTTCCGGATAACCTGCCTGTTGCATGAGCTTCTCTTCGGCGCCCAGATGCATCGCGGTGTACTCCACCAGGAAGGCGATGCGTTTCATCATCGCATCGGGATCATCCATCGCCGGTGACTCGCTGAACTCCTTGACCATTCCGAAGAAGACCCGGTGATGGGCGTCCATCAGCACATTGCCGACGCTGTACGAGTCATTCCACTCAACAAGTTCCACGAGACTCTCCTCTTGACGGCTTTTCGCTTTCGGGGGGCGGGATAGCCCGGCTAGATGTGCAACAAGCCCATCACGCCAAATACTACACCGATCCCGGCCGCCCCAAAGACACCGTAGAGCAGCCATTTTTTGCGGGTCAGCAAGGCGATGGCAGACAGGGCAATGGAGATTTGCAGCAGCGTGGTTGATAGTGCCCAACGGCCATGGACCTGCATTTCCTTTTCGCTTTTCTTGTCGGCTTCCTTGGCGCTGGCTTCAAGCTTCTCGGCATCGGCCTTGATGTCGGATTTTTCCTTCTTGTAGCGATCGATTTCCTGCTTGAAGCGTTCGCGATCCTCGCCGCGGGTGAGCGTCACGGAAAGCTCTGCGAGGTTCTGCTTGTTGCTCTTGGCCTGGTAGTAGTTCCACTGATTGGAGGCAGCGGTCTTCTGGATCGCGGCCTCGTTTTTGAAAAGCAGCGCGGCATTCTGGGTGTGCCCCGCCTCGTAGCCGCCCACCGCACCCAGCGTGGACAGGATGGCGGTGGTGACGGCGATCCTGGAAACGAAGTTGTCGCCCTCGCCGTGTTTGCCGCCTTGCGCGGCATGCTCGATGGCGTGATCGTGAGGGCCATGTACGTGAAAGTGTCCTCCGGACATCGCTATTTCTCCTGGTTTCTCTGGTAGCAGACGAAGGCGTAGTCGAAGCCTGTTTCGTCATGATGCGCTTCGCGCGCGGATTCCCGCCATTGACCGTGGTCGATGGCGGGGAAATGGGTGTCGCCCTCGAAGCTGGCGTCGATCTCGGTCAATTGCAGCCTATCCGCCAGCGGCAGGGCTGCAGCATACAGTTCTGCGCCGCCGATGACGAAGGCTTCACTGCTCTCTGCTGCGGAGATCGCCGCCGGCAGGGAAGTGGCGATCGTCGCACTCGCGGCCTGGTAGCTGCCATCGCGCGTGACGACGATGTTCTGACGGCCCGGCAGCGGTCGAAAGCCGGCCGGCAGCGATTCCCAGGTCTTGCGCCCCATGATCACCGTGCGCCCCAGCGTTAGTGCCTTGAAGTGCTTGAGGTCTGCGGGCAGGCGCCAGGGGAGACGATTGTCGATGCCGATCACGCCATTTCTGGCGACGGCGGCGATCAGGGTGAGAATCGGCTTCGGCATCGGGCGGCGATTATAGCTTTCCGTAAAGCTCGATGTACTGTCGTGCGGCATGCGCCCAGCTTGAGTCGCGGGCCATGCCATGCTTTTGCAGAAGGCGCCAGCGTTTGGGGTCGCGCCAGGCTGTTGCTGCACGCTGCAGCGCCAGCAGCAGAGCGTCGGTGGTGGCGGGGCCGAAGACAAAGCCGTTGCCGTGCTTTTCGTCTGCGGCATCGACTACCGTATCGGCCAGCCCGCCGGTCGCGCGCACCACCGGCGGCGTGCCGTAGCGCAGGCTGTACATCTGGTTGAGGCCGCAGGGTTCGAAGCGCGACGGCATGGCGAAAATGTCGGCGCCTGCCTCGATGCGATGGGCCAGCGCTTCGTCGAAGCCGATGGTCACTGCGCACCGGCTCTTGTGCTTTTGCGCGAGCGCGGTCCAGCTGTGTTCCATGGAATGCTCGCCGCTGCCAAGCACGACGAGTTGCGCCGGCAGCTTGAGCAACTGCGGGGCCACGGCCAGCAGCAGGTCGAGCCCCTTCTGTTCGGTCAGGCGGCTGACCACGGCGAACAGGGGAAGGTCCGCTCGCCGCTCGAGGCCGAGCTCTTCCTGCAGCGACGCCTTGTTGGCCGCCTTGCCGTCCATGTGGCGGGCGCCATAGGTCTGGTGGAGGTGATGATCGGTCGCGGGATTCCAGGTATGGGTATCGATGCCGTTGAGAATGCCGGACAGATTTTCGGCGCGATGGCGTAACAGGCCGGCCATGCCCATGCCTTCGGCGTCGGTCTGGATTTCGCGGGCGTAGCTGGGGCTCACCGTAGTGATCGCATCGGCATGCTGCAGCCCGGCCTTGAGAAAGGACAGGTAGCCGTAAAACTCGACACCGTCGATCTGCCAGGCCGCGTCCGGCAGCCCCAGTTCGAACAGGGAGGCGTGATCGAACAGGCCCTGGAACGCCAGATTGTGCAGGGTGAACAGCGACTTCGCCCGCCGTCCCGGCAGGTAGTGCAGATAGGCTGCGGCAAGTCCGGTTTGCCAGTCATGGCAGTGGACAATATCGGGTTGCCAGTCGAGCGTGCTCGCCTCCGAACCGAGCCAGGCGGCGACACGCGACAACAGTCCGAAGCGCAGGTGATTGTCGAGCCAGCTGCGGCCTTCTGGGCCAAGATAGGGGTTCCCGGGGCGATCGAAGTAGTGCGGGTAGTCGAGCAGCAGCAGAGGTGTGCCGTCCGGTGCGAGCGCCTGCTTCAGCTTTGGCGTCGGCAGCAGGCCGCCCAGCCAGTGCGGTTGCGCGATTTCTTCGGCGTCGGGAAACGCTTCAAGCAGCGCAGGGTAGGCAGGGACCAGTACGCGAACGTCCATCCCCAGCGCACGCAGTGCCGCAGGCAGTGCGCCGGCCACGTCACCGAGACCGCCGGTCTTGACCCACGGGGCCAGTTCCGAGGTGGCGAACAGAACCTTCAAGATTTGCAGGCGGCGATCAGCCCCGCGGTCGAACTGTCGAGGCCGGAGGCCGCGGTCTTGCCCTCGATAATGGGCAGCAGGCGGCTGGCAAGTTGTTTGCCATACTCAACGCCCCACTGGTCGAAGGGATTGATGTCCCAGATCACGCTCTGCACAAAGACCTTGTGCTCGTAGAGCGCCAGCAGCGCGCCGAGGTTGAATGGGTCAAGCCGCGGCAGCAACAGCGTGGTCGACGGCTGGTTGCCGGGAAAGCTGCGGTAAGGGGCGAGGACTTTTACCTGCTCGGCGGCCATGCCGCTCGCCGTGAGTTCGGTCGTGGTTTCGGCCAGCGTCTTGCCGCGCATCAGGGCTTCGCTCTGGGCGAAACAATTCGCCAGCAGTTTTTCGTGGTGGCCGGGCAAGGCAAAGTCGGGCTGCCGGCAGGCGATGAACTCGCAGGGAATCAGGCGGCCGCCCTGGTGAATAAGCTGGTAAAACGCGTGCTGGCCATTGGTGCCGGCTTCGCCCCAGAGTACAGGGGCCGTAGCGCATTCCAGCGGCCGACCTTGCCGATCCACCTGCTTGCCGTTGGATTCCATTTCCAGTTGCTGCAGATAACGCGGCAG
>JAPLRA010000098.1 GCA_026399445.1 Sulfuritalea sp. | reverse complement strand
TTATTTCCATTGCGGCGGTCTCAACCTATATCCGGCTGCCGTGACCCACACGAGAGTCGGATGAATCTCTTGGAAAAGTCGAGGACGTCGTTGACAATTCCGAGCAGCGACTCGGCGGCGCTATGAACCTTGGCCACGTAGTCGCGGCCACGTGCCGGCAGCTCCAGGTTCAGGCACAGGTGGGAAAAGCCCAGCACCGCGTTGATCGGAGTGCGGATCTCGTGGCTCATGTTGGCGAGAAAGCTGCTGCGCGCCTCGGCAGCGGCTTCTGCAATGGCCAGCGCCGCTTTCAGTTCCTGCTCTGCCTGCTTCTCTGCGGTGATGTCGCGAATCACGCCGATGTAGGTGCTGCCCGCGTCATCGACCATTTCATTGACCGAAAGATCGATGGGAAAGCGCCGGCCATCCTTGGTCATGCCTTCGACTTCGACCCGCCGGCCAAGAATTTTAGGTCGCCGGCCCGTACGGTAGTTCTCCAGATAGCCATCATGGGCGCTGCGGTGGGGTTCGGGCATCAGCAGGCTGACGTTGCGCCCGATGAGTTCGTCCTCGTCGTAGCCGAACATGTGCGCGATCCGGTTGTTCACGGAAAGGATGGTGCCGCGTGAATCGATATGCGCCACGCCATCCTGCATGGTGTGGAGGATGGCGCGGCTGTGCGCTTCGCTCGCACCCAGCTTGGTGGCTTCAAGGTCGGCCTCGCGCCGCGCGGCGGCGAGGGTCGCCGATGCCTGATTGAGCACCTGGGCCAATCCCTGTACTTCGCTGACGGCATGCGGCAGCGCCAGTTGCGCGTCACTGCCGCTGCCGAGATGCGCCGCGAATTCTCCCGCCCGCCGCAGGTCGGCCAGGGGCCGGCGCAGATAAAGCAGGACCGCGCCGGTACTGAAGATCAACGCGAACAGTCCGGTCAGCAGGTTGTCCCACCACATCCCGAGTTTCGTCGCCTGTACCTGGCCGAGGCCGTAGTCGATCCTTACCCAGCCTATCGTGCGATCCAGGCGGATCGGCTGCCAGACCAGCAGGGCGGCGCCCTCTTCGATTGTTTCAACGCTGAAGGCGGCATCCGCTGCCGGCAGCGGGAAGCGCGCGCCGAATCGCGGTTCCGCACGCCCGTTGGCGACGGCAAAAACATCGGCCAGCGTCCGGCCCGCCGGATCGAGGATCTGCAAGGAGCGCACGCCGGGAAACCGCGCCGACTGCATCAGCAGTTGTTCGAGCAGGTCGAGATCATTGCCGATGAGAGCGGCGGTGGCGTTCGCGGCGATGTTCACGGCCAACGCCTGCGCCTGTGTTCGCAGCATCTCCTCGATCACGCCGGATTGTTCCTCAGTGGTATGGTTGGTATAGAGCGCTTGCGAGACAAACATCGAGCCGACGACGACCAGCACCAGTTGCAGGGTGAAGCGGCGCGGCAGGAGGCGTTCCAGCACACCCATCGGAATCAGTCCGGCTCGGTCACAAGATATTTCTCAAGCTTGAGCCGCTCCAGCGGGCGATAGTCGCGGGCGTAGTCGGCGGCGACCGGGGCGGTCATCTGGACGGCTTGCAGCAAGGGGGCGGCCATGGGGTCATCGCGCAACTTCAGGATGGCCTGGGTGACCGCCTTGCGCTGTGCCTCGGTGATGCGCGGATGCGCCGCCAGGGGATGCGCCGCCGTCGCCGGCGTTTCGAAGAGCACGCGCAACTGCTCGATCACCGCGTCCGGTTCGCGCTGAAGGGCGCTGCTCACGGTGCCGCCGGCGACGGCCTGGCCGACGATG
>JAPLRA010000440.1:2817-8602 GCA_026399445.1 Sulfuritalea sp. | reverse complement strand
GTAGGGAGCCAGTTTTTCCTTGACATGCTGTTTAAGCGACTCTGCCAGTGCTGTCGAGGGCTGGATACCTGCCTTGAGCACCACATAGGCCTTGGGCTTGATCAGTTCGTCAGTGTCGGCATGCGCGACTACCGCCGCTTCCAGAACCGATTCATGCGTCATCAGCGCGCCTTCGACCTCGAAGGGTGAAACGTAGATGCCCCCCACTTTCAGCATGTCATCGGAACGGCCGCAATACTGGAAGTAACCGTCGGCGGATTCGATGTACTTGTCGCCGCTGCGGGTCCACTCGCCCATGAAGGTATGGCGCGACTTCTCCCGGCTGTTCCAGTACATGACTGCCGCACTCGGACCGTTGATCTGCAACTCACCGATTTCGCCCGGTGGCACCGGATTGCCGTCCTCACCAATCAGACGAATACCGTAGCCGGGCACGGCCTTTCCGGTGGTGCCGTAGCGTACTTCTCCCGGCCGGTTGGAAAGAAGGATGTGCAGCATTTCGGTCGAGCCGATGCCGTCGAGAATCTCGACGCCGAGGGTTTCGGTCCAGCGCCGCCCGATGTCGGCCGGCAGGGCTTCTCCGGCGGAGGTGCAAACGCGAAAATCGTCGGCCGGTGCTCGCGCAGGCGCTGAAAAACCGCCTGGGGTGTCGGCCGCTCGGCCATCAGTACGGTGGTCGCGCCCACCGATAATGGGAACGTAAGCCCGTTGCCCAGGCCATAGGCGAAGAACAGCTTGGCGGCGGAAAACACCAGGTCATCCTCGCGAATGCCGAGTATCGGCTTGCCATAGAGTTCAGCGGTCTGGATCAGGTGCGAATGCAGATGCACGGTGCCCTTCGGCGTACCGGTCGAGCCGGAGGAATACAGCCAGAAGCAGAAGTCGTCGCAGGTGGTTGGCGCGGGATCGAGGTGGGGGCTGACGCCCTTCATCAGGTCTCCCAGGCACGGGTAGCCCTTGCCGTCCTTGCCCGAGATGATGACGTGCCGCAATGTCTTGTGCTTCTTCACGATGGACGCGAACTGGGGCCATAGCGCCTCCGAAACGACGAGCGCCTTGGCCCGCGAATCGCCGAGCATGAAGTCGTAGTCGGCCGTGGTCAGCAGCGTATTGGCCGCGATGGGGACGATACCGGCCTGGATGCTGCCGAGAAACGCCGTCGGGAAATCGATGGTATCGAGCAGGCACAACATCACCCGGTCTTCCGCCTCAAGACTGATGCCGGCAAGCACGTTGCCGAAGCGGTTCACCCGCTCGGCGAGGTCGCCATACGAATAGCTGCCGTGATCGTCGATGTAGGCGATCTTGCCCGATCGCCCGGCCTGCAGATTTCTCTGGATCAGGTCCCAGGCCGCGTTGTAGTGGCGCGGAATCGATACTCGCGGTGGCGATGCGCCGTGATCGGCGGTACTCAGTTCTGGCATGATGCTCTCCTCCTCCGCTCTGTGGCGATTTATACGCTGAACGCCTGAATCCCGGTCTGCGCGCGCCCAAGAATCAGCGCATGAATGTCGTGCGTGCCTTCGTAGGTGTTGACCACTTCCAGATTGACCACGTGACGGTTCACGCCGAACTCATCGGAGATGCCGTTGCCGCCGAGCATGTCCCTCGCCATGCGGGCAATCTCGAGCGACTTGCCGCAGGAATTGCGCTTCATGATCGAGGTGATCTCCACCGCGGCCGTGCCTTCGTCCTTCATCCGACCGAGGCGCAGGCAGCCTTGCAAAGCCATGGTGATTTCGGTCTGCATGTTGGCCAGTTTCAACTGGATCAGCTGGTTGGCGGCCAGCGGTCGGCCGAACTGCTTGCGATCCAGCGTGTACTGGCGCGACGGGCCCTTGAGGCCGCGCACGTCGGGGAAGGCGTTCTCTTCCGGACAGAATACCTCGTCCATGACGATCTCGCCGGTGATCGAGGCGCGCAAACCGACCTTGCCGTGGATCGCCGGAGCGGAAAGTCCCTTCCAGCCCTTCTCCAGCACGAAACCGCGAATCTGGCCGCCGTCGTCCTTGGCCCAGACGACGAACACATCGGCAATCGGGCTGTTGGTGATCCACATCTTCGAACCCGAGATGCTGTAGCCGCCATCGACGGCACGGGCGCGGGTGATCATGCTGCCGGGGTCGGAGCCGTGGTTGGGTTCGGTAAGGCCGAAGCAGCCGATCAGTTCGCCGGTCGCCAGCTTGGGCAGGTACTTGCGCTTGGTGGCCTCGTTGCCGAATTCGTAAATCGGCACCATCACCAGCGAACTTTGCACGCTCATCATCGAGCGATAGCCGGAATCGACGCGTTCCACTTCGCGCGCGGCGAGACCGTAGCAGACGTAGTTCATGCCGGCGCCGCCGTATTCCTCGGGGATGGTGGTGCCGAGCAAACCGAGTTCACCCATTTCGCGGAAGATGGCCGGATCGGTCTTTTCGTGGCGGAAGGCTTCGAGCACGCGCGGCGCCAACTTGTCCTGCGAGTAGGCCGCAGCCGTGTCGCGCACCATGCGCTCATCGTCCGACAGTTGCTGGTCCATCAGCAAGGGGTCTTCCCAGTTGAATCTCGGTTGGCTGCTCATCAAAACTCCAGTGTCAATGTATGGTCATGCCGCCGTCGGCGGCCAGAATCTGTCCTGTTACGTATGCTGATGCGTCCGAAGCAAAGAAGACAAACACCGGCGCGATTTCCTCGGGTTCAGCCCATCGTCCCAGCGGAATGCGATCCAGGTATTTCTCCTTGAAGCGATCATCGGTACGAATAACTTCGGTCATGGGCGTCGCCGCGCCGGGCGCAATGGCATTGGCCGTGATGTTGTAGCGCGCCAATTCCTTTGCGGTGCTCTTGGTCATGCCAAGAATTCCGGCCTTCGCTGCGCTGTAGTTTATCTGTCCTATCGTGCCGAGCACACCTGCCGCCGAAGTCACATAAATTATACGGCCGTACTTGCGCTCGATCATGCCGCCGACGACGGCCTGCAGGCAATTGAAGGCGCCGGTGAGATGCACGCCGATCACCTGGTTCCATTGCTCGATGGTCATCTTGTTGAGCATCGCGGTGCGGGTAATGCCGGCATTGTTGACCAGTATGTCGATGCGGCCCCACGCGGCATTGATCTTCGCCGCGGCCGCCTCGACCTGGGCGCGGTCGGCGACGTCGCAGGCAATGCCGATCGCCGTACCGCCAGCGCCGACTATTGCCGCAGCGACCTTTTCTGCGGCTTCACCATTCATGTCGATCACGGCAACCGAAGCGCCTTCGCGGGCATAGGCGTGTGCCACCGAGGCGCCGATGCCTTGTCCGGCACCGGTGACGAACGCGACTTTTCCGCTCCGGCTTCGCCAGCACCTGTTCGGCGAACTTGTCGTCGACCAGCGCACCTTCGGCCACCAGTTGACGGAAGCGGACGAAATCGATGACGTCCTTGCCCGTTACCTTCTTCGCGTCGAAGGCATTGAAACCCAGCCACGCCTCATGGTTCATGTTGGCGGCGAGCCAATGGCGATTCGGCAGCTTCATCTGGTCCCAGAAGAACTTCTTCTTCCCACGGATGCCGTCGATCGAGTTGATCAGGCAGTTGGGGAACAGGTTGGCGAACTTCCACACCAGGCGATTGACTTCGGCATCAAGCAATTCAAAGTCGGTCTTGCATTCGGCCATCAGCGCCTTCGCGGCGGCGATCTTGTCGCCGGCCACTGCTTCGCCGTAAACGATTTCGCCATCATCGACGAAGGTGTCCGTGCGCACCAGCGGATTCCTGACCCACTGGCCGTCCTTCTTCAACACCGGTACCACCTTGGTGACGAGGCCCTTGGACTTCATCTTGTAGGCGCTCCACGTCTCGCAGGAGATGCAGTTGTACATCGCATCTTCCATCGACAGGAACCACGGCAGGAAGTCGGTCGAGCCGCCAACCGGGGCCGAGCCATGTTTGGGGCCGGCCTGGCCATAGACGGCGAGGTCGGAGGACACCGTGATGTCGGTGGCCATGCCGATTTCCTGGCCGCCGGCGACGCGCATGCCGTTGACGCGGCAAATGACGGGCTTCTTGCAGTTGAGGATGCCGTCGACCATGGCGTTGAAGAGGTCCATGTACTCGCCGTATTCGTTGGGGCGCTTGGAGTAGTAGGACGAATACTCGGCAGTGTTGCCGCCGGTACAGAAGGCCTTGTCGCCAACGGCAGTGAATACCACGGCGACGACCTTGCGGTCGCTCGAGGCACGCTGCATTCCGGCGATGACGCCCTTGACCATGTCCGTGGTGTAGGAGTTGTACTGGCTCGGATTGTTCAGCCAGATCCAGGCGGAGAACAGGCCGGGAACTTCCGCACCCTTGTCGTCGAGCACCGGTCGCTCTTCGTAGACCACGGTCGGCGCACTATCGGGCGATGCGTTGCCGAAGTGGCTGTTGTCGATGAGTTGGTGATCCTTGAGGTCGTTTTCCCTGCGTAGCCATTCCAATGCCATGATATTTCTCCTGGTGATATTCGCTAAATCGTTGCTGAGATATTCAAATGCTGATTCAGAAATCCGGGGTCAGGATCACGCGCCGCTTCAGCTTGCCGTGATGTGCCTCGTCGAACACCTGCTCGATCTGGCTCATGGGCCGCGTTTCGACGAAAGGCGCAAGAGCGATCCGGCCGTCGACGCACATCTCCAGAACCTTTGGATAGTACTCGGGCAGGCAACCCCAGGTGCCGATCAGTTCGGCATCGAAGGCCATCAGTCTGGACAGCATGTAGGACGTCTCGTCGCTGCCGTAACCGACCACGATCAGCATGCCGGTGAAGGACAGCAGCGACAGCGCCAGTTCCTGTCCCGGCTTGCTGCCGGTGACCTCGAAGATCTTCCAGCCGTAGTTGGACGGCAGGCCCTTTTCCTTGCACCAGGCCTTGAACAGCTCCTTGACGTCCTTGGCGCTCTTGCCTTTGGGATTGATGGTGAAGTCGGCCCCGTAGCCCTTCATGAACTCGAGCTTTTCCTCGTTAATGTCGATGCCGATCACCGCCGCGGCGCCCATGCCCTTGGCCACCTGGGTCATGAAGCTGCCGACACCGCCAGCCGCGCCGATGATGATGACGCGGTCGCCTGCCGCGAGGCGCGCCCGCATGGCGGCCTGATACGGTGTGGTGACGGCATCGGCCACCACCGACAAATGTTCGAGTGGAATGCTGCCGCGATTGCCGACGATGCACAGATCCTCTGCCGGCACCGGAATATGGCTGGAATAGCCGCCGTAAATCCCCATCGAATTGCCCGGCATCTTCTGCGCGAGGCAACGGTTGCCGCGTCCCGATTTGCACAGCTCACACTTGTTGCACGGCAGCACCGCCGGGATGATGACTTCCTTGCCGAGCACGCGCGCATCGCCCGCCACCACCACGCCGGAAACCTCGTGGCCGAGCGACAGGGGCGGCTTCTGTACCGTCGGCACGCCCATGTAGAAATAGGAAAGATCGGTATGGCAGACGCCGCAGCCGGCGATCTTCACCAGCGCTTCACCGGCGGCCAGCGCCGGGGTCGGGATGCGGGTCTTCAGCAGCTTGCCCGGCTCGGTCATTTGCCAGGTATCGATGAATTCAGGAATCACTATTGTCTCCACGTGTAGTAGTGCTCGTTCAGCGATCGCGCCAAACCGGTTTGCGCTTTTCAAGAAACGCGGCCAGGCCCTCTTTTGCATCGTCGGTGGCCATCAGTTCCTTGAGGTAGATTTCTTCCGCGGCATCGAGCGCCGCATCGAAGGGCTTGTCGCTCGCGGCGCGAATCGCCTTGCGCGTGCTGAGCAGCGCGGCACGGCTCAGGG
>JAPLRA010000440.1:0-2761 GCA_026399445.1 Sulfuritalea sp. | reverse complement strand
TCAGGGCCAGATAGGGATCGACAAAGGCCTTGAGGTCGGCGGCGAAGCTCTCCTTGGCGAACACCCGATTGACCAGGCCGATGCGCAGCGCCTCATCAGCGTCGATGTTGTTGCCGCCGAGCAGCAGTTCCATCGCCCGTGCCGGCGGCACCAGGCGCGGCAGCAGCACTGCCGCGATCGGCGGGAACACCGCCAGCTTGATCTCGGGCTGGCCGAACTTGGCGCCGGCCGCCGCCACCAGCATGTCGCAGGCGATGGCCAGTTCCATGCCGCCACCGAGCGCCGCACCATTCACCGCCGCCAGCGTCGGCATCGGCATCCTGTTCAGGCGGCGAAAAATGCCGTGGAAGACTTCGATCATCCGGTCCACCTTGTCCGACGTATGGTCGGCGACTTCGACACCGGCGGAAAACGCCTTCTCGCCGGCGCCGGTGATGACCAGCAGCTTGACGTCGGTCGCCGCGAGGCAGGCATCGAGTGCGACGTTGATTTCCTCCATCATCGGAATGTCGAGGACATTGAAGGGCGGCTTGTTGAGGGTCAGCGTCGCCAGCCCGCCCGCCACGCCGTAAGTGATGGTTTTGAAGTCGGTCACGAAGTCAGTCATTTGGGTTCCTAGAACAAGTCGTCCATTTCGTCGGCGCCCACGCCCGGTGGCATGCCGCCGTACTGTTGCATGTAAGCCTGCACCAGCTGGTTCTCGCGCTGGCTGAAGAAGGGCGCATCCTCGAAGATGAAGAACTTCGCGATGTCGGCCTTGTCGAGCATGGCCTCCAAGCCCTCGCGCAGATTCTCGACTCCCTTGATCGCCAGTACCTTCTTGTCGGCGTCGAGCAGTTGATAGACGCCGGATTCGATCTGCACGCCGGCGACGTTCTCCGCGGTCAATTCCAGCCAGGCTTCGGGCGGCAGCACCATGTCCTCGATCTTCGCCGCCAGATTGCACTTGAGGCAGCGCAGCGCTTCGGCGCGCGCGGTCGCCTCGTCGAAGCCGAGTTCGACTTCATCCCAGTTGTTGCGCTTGGCCGGATCGATGAAGATAGGATGCAGGCGCTTGCGAGTGTTGAAGCCCTCCTCGCGGCCAATGCGCGGATCGGTATCCCAATCGGGCAGCAGCGTTTCCTCGATGTTTCCGTTCCCGCCGAGAAACGCGTCCATCGCGGCCGCCGCCTTGCGGCCCTGCGCCACGGATTCGATCAGCGTCGAGGGGCCAAGCACGCAATCGCCACCGGCATAGATGCCGGGCCGGCTGGTCAGCATGTTGTCCTCGCGCACCTGGACCCGGTTGTTCTTCGCCAGTTGCACGCCGTAGCCGGCAACCTCTTCCGGGCGCTGGCCGATGGCGGAGATGACCAGATCGACGTCCTCTGTGAACTCGCTGCCCGCGATTTCCATCGGCCGGCGACGACCGGACGCATCCGGCTCGCCCAGTTCCATCTGGACGTAGGTGATCTTCAGTCGCGAACTGCCGCCGTCGTTGAGTTCGATTTTCTTCGGAGCCAGCAGGAAACGCAGGTTCACCTGTTCTTCGACGCAGCCCTGTACTTCATCGTCGCGGGCAGGCATTTCCTCCTGGGTGCGGCGATACACCATGTCCACCACTTCGGCGCCAAGACGCCGCGCCGAACGCGCGTTGTCGGTCGCCACGTTGCCGCCGCCGATCACCGCGACGCGCTTGCCGATCACGATCGCCGTACCACCAGCGCCGACCTTTCCCATCGTTGCCGCGCGCAGGAAGGTCGGGCTGTCGATCACGTTGGGCCCGTTCTGTGCGCCGATGGCGAGGAAGGTCGCGTCGAAGCCCTGTGCCTTCAGGTCGTCGACATTCTCGATGCGCGTGTTGAAGCGGAATTCCACACCCAGCTTTTCCACCTCACCCACTTCCTGGTCGATCACGGCCAACGGCACGCGGTAGGACGGAATCCCATAGCGCGCCATGCCTCCTGCAGCCGGCAAGGCATCGAAAACCGTGACGGCATGGCCCTTCTTGGCAAGGTAGTAGGCAGCGGTCAGTCCACCGGGACCGGCGCCAATCACTGCGGCCTTCCTGCCCGAAGGTGGCAACTGGATCGAATGCTTGCGCCACAGCCCGGTATCGTTGTCGGCGGCGATTCGCTTGAGACTGCGGATCGACAAGGGATCGTCGAGATCCTTGCGCCTGCAGGCCGACTCGCAGGGACTGAAACAGGCGCGGCCGAGAATGCCCGGGAACGGCAGCTTCTCGCGCACCACGGCCACCGCCTCGCCGTACATGCCCAAGCCCACCAGTTGCACGTAGCGCGGCACGTCGATGCCGGCCGGACAGGCCGCTTTGCACGGCACCTGGGACTCCTCGCGGTGGGCCACGTCGAGCGTGCGATCCATCAAGGCGCCGGTCGGACAGACGGTGACGCATGCGCTACAGAACTTGCAGCCGGACTCGATCAGCGTCGGCGCGATGGTGCCGACCCAGGTTCGACCGCCGGTATTCTTGATCTCCAGGCAGCCGACGCCACGCACCTCGTTGCACGCCACCAGGCAGCGGCGGCAGTCGATGCACAGGTTATAGTCGCGATCGTAGAAAGGTTCGTCCTTGATCACCGGCAACTGGATGGATTTGTAGGCCGGGGTGTTGTTGGGAATGACTATGTAGTCGGATATCTTGCGCAATTCGCAGTTGCCGAATATCGAGCAGCAACGCGCTTCGACCGGATTGCCGAAAGAACAGGTGGTGCGGCTGCAGCCGTCGCGCTGTGGGCAGGTGAGGCAGACATGCGGATGG
>JAPLRA010000491.1 GCA_026399445.1 Sulfuritalea sp. | reverse complement strand
GAATTCCAAGATTGCTACCGTCCAGAAGCGCGCCTGCGGCTATCGCAATCCGAACAACTTCAAGATCGCCGTTTATTTCCATTGCGGCGGTCTCAACCTATATCCGGCTGCCGTGACCCACACGAGAGTCGGATGAATCAAAAAAACAAACGGGCCAGTTCTGCTCCGGGTGAAGCGGCACGCATGAAGGCTTCGCCGACCAGAAAGGCATGCACGCCTCGGTCACGCAGCAGTGCCACGTCGTCCGGCGTCACGATGCCGGATTCGGTCACAACGATGCGATCAGCGGGAATGCGGCCGAGTTGCGACAGGGTCGTGTCGAGGCTCACTTCGAACGTGCGCAGATTGCGGTTGTTGATGCCGATCAGCGGCGTCGTCAGCTGCAGGGCAATATCCAGTTCGGCGGCATCGTGGCTCTCGACCAGTACGGCCATGCCGAGGCTGTGCGCGATGGCTTCCATCTCCTGCATTTGCGCCAGGGACAAGGCGGCGACGATCAACAGGATGGCATCGGCGCCCATCGCGCGGGATTCATACACCTGGTAGGGTTCAATCAGGAAATCCTTGCGCAACACCGGCAGCGAGCAGGTTTTGCGCGCTTCGCGCAGATAGGCCTCCGAGCCCTGGAAAAACTGTCGGTCGGTCAGCACGGAAAGACAGGCCGCGCCGTGCTTCTCATAATCTGCGGCGATTTCCGCTGGACGAAAATCGGCGCGGATCACGCCTTTCGACGGGCTGGCCTTCTTGATCTCGGCGATTATCGCCGTCCCGCCAGCGCCGATTTTTGCTTTCATGGCACCGACGAAATCCCGCGTGGGCGCCTGCGCTTCCGCAGCGGCACGAATGCCGGGCAGCGGCTTTGCAGCGGAAGCCGCCGCGACTTCTTCGCGTTTGACGGCGAGGATCCTATTAAGAATGTCGGACATCAGGCGAACTTGTGGGTAAAGGAGATGAATTCGTCGAGCTTCTTGCGCGCCGCGCCACTGGCGATCGCCTCACGGGCGCGGGCGATGCCGGCCCCGATCGAGTCCTCCAGGTTGGCCGTATAAAGCGCCGCGCCGGCGTTCAGCGTGACGATCTCGCGCGGCGTGCCGGGCTTGTTCTCCAGTGCTTCGAGCAGCATGGCTTTCGATTCGGCGGCGTCTGCCACCCTCAGGCTGCGATTGGAAACCATGGCCAAGCCGAAGTCTTCGGGATGCACTTCGTACTCGGTGATCTTGCCGTTCTTCAACTCGCCCACCAGCGTGGCGGCGCCGAGCGAAATCTCGTCCATGCCGTCCTTGCCCCACACCACCATCACGTGATCGGCGCCCAGTTGCTGCATGACGCGCACCTGGATGCCGACCAGGTCGGGATGGAACACACCCATCAGCGTGTTGGGCGCGTCGGCCGGATTGGTCAGCGGGCCGAGGATGTTGAAAATGGTCCGCACCGCCATTTCGCGCCGCACCGGGGCGACGTTCTTCATGGCCGGATGATGGTTGGGCGCGAACATGAAACCGCAGCCAATGGTCTCGATGCTTTCGCCGACCTGCTGAGGCGTCAGGTCGATCCGGGCACCCAGCGCTTCCAGCACGTCGGCCGAGCCGGATTTTGACGATACGCTGCGATTGCCGTGTTTGGCCACCGTGGCGCCCGCCGCCGCCGCGACGAACATCGACGCGGTGGAGATGTTGAAGGTATGCGCGCCGTCGCCGCCGGTGCCGACGAT
>JAPLRA010000350.1 GCA_026399445.1 Sulfuritalea sp. | reverse complement strand
GACTCCAAATCGAGACGCAAGCCACTTCCCGGGGCGCGACACCGCATACTTAATGCCCGTACCACCGAGCACCCATGCCGGCAATCCACAGGACAACACAGAGGCCCTGCGCGAACGGCTGACCACCACGACCCAAGCCTACAGCCGTTTTGTGCCGCGCGAGTTTCTCAATCTGCTCGGCATTGAAGACATCCGCAAGGTGGAACTCGGCCAGCAGGTCGAGCGCAAGATGACGGTCCTGTTCGCCGACATCCGCAACTTCACCTCGCTGTCGGAGTCGATGAGCCCGCAGGAGAACTTCAACTTTCTCAACTCCTACCTGATCCAGATGGAGCCGATCATCACGGCGCATGGCGGCTTCATCGACAAGTACATCGGCGACGCCATCATGGCGCTGTTTCCCGACTCCCCCGACGCGGCACTGCGCTGCAGCCTGGCGATGCTGGAACGGCTCGAAGAATACAACGACGGACGCCAGCGCGCCGGCTACCGGCCGATCAAGATCGGCATCGGCATCAACACCGGCATCGTCATCCTCGGCACCATCGGTGGTGCGGCACGCATGGACGGCACGGTGATCGGCGACGCGGTCAATCTCGCGGCACGGCTGGAACGCCTGACCAAGGAATACCGCGTCTCGACCCTGTACTGCCTCGACGAACCCGGCCTCTGGTCGATCCGCTTTCTGGATCGCACCCATGTGCGCGGCAAGCAGGACAATCAATCGGTGTATGAAGTCTTCAACGGTGACCCCGCCCCGCTGCGGGAAGCCAAGGAAAAAACGCTGAAGACTTTCGAGCTGGCGCTGGCCTACTATCACCTCGACGACATCCTCACTTCGCGTGAACGGCTGATTGCCTGCCTGGCCATCGCACCCGACGACGACGCGGCGAGGGTCTATCTCGAACGCTGTGAAAGCCCGGCGAGGGGCCTGGGCAATCAGCGCGCCGAACTGGCCTCAAGCTGGCGCGAGGAATACTCTTTCGGCCAGGCGACGGTGGACGCCGCGCACAAGAACCTGCTGGCCGACATGAATGGACTGGCCCGGGCAGTCAACGTCGGCGCGTGGGACCTGACACCACCGCTGCTGGCGCAGATACAGTTCGCCGCGGCCCACGATTTCATGATCGAAGAACAACTGATGGTGGCGGACGAGTATCCCTTTCTCGACCTGCATGTACGGCAACACCAGCGCTTCTTTGAATACTTTGGCGAGTTACGGCGGGAAATCGAGCGCGGAGAGGAAAATCGCGTCTATTTAGCCTTTCGCGTCAAGCGCTTATTGACGGACTGGCTGGTCAACCACATCCTCAACGCGGATCGCCATTACGGCCACTATTTGCAGAGCAGGGCGAAATAAGCGGTCGATTAGTAGCCTTCGCCTACGGCATGGCGGACGGGAAGGTGCTATGCTTTTGCTGCAGCGCACCAACTTTCGTGAGCATACGCCCACCCGACGCTGCGGAGTGCCACCATGCATAACGAGCAACACTACCTGCACAACCTCTTCGAACCGCAATCGATCGCCATCATCGGCGCTTCGGAGACCCCCAATTCCATAGGCGTCACGCTGGTTCGCAACATGCTCGACTCGGGCTACGCGGGCAAACTGTACTTTGTCAATCCAAAACACGAAACCGTGTTTGGCCAGCAGACCTACCCGTCGGTGGGTACCATTCCGCAGCGACTGGACATCGCCGTCATCTGTACCGGAGCCCAAGGCGTTCCCGACATCATCGACGCCTGCGGTCGCGCCGGCTGCAGAAACGCCATCATCATTTCCGGCGGATTCGCCGAGGCCGGGCCCCGGGGCGCCGCGTTGCAAAGAGCCGCACTGGAAAATGCGCGCCACCACGGCATGCGCCTGCTCGGCCCCAATTGCCTGGGCATCATGCGGCCGGGCAGCCAGATCAACCTGACCTTCGGCCACGGCTTCGCCCATTCAGGCACCATCGGCCTCATTTCCCAATCCGGCGCTCTGTGCACGGCGATTCTCGACTGGGCGCTGCCGAACAAGGTCGGGTTTTCGAACGTGGTCTCGCTCGGCGCCGAAAGCGACGTCGACTTCGGTGAAGTACTCGACTACATGGTGTCCGACCCGCGCACCGAGAACATCTTCCTGTACATCGAGGGCATCAAGAACGCCCGCCGCTTCATGAGCGCCCTGCGCGCCGCGGCCCGCTGCAAGCCCGTGCTGCTGATCAAGGTGGGCAAGCATCCCGCAGGCGAGAAGGCCGCGCTCTCGCACACCGGAGCACTGGTAGGCGCCGACGACGTGTTCGATGCCGCCTTGCGACGCGCCGGCGTCGTGCGCCTGGCCAACGTGGGGCAGATGTACGCCGCCGCTTCCGCCCTCTTCTCCCACTTCCGGCCGCGCGGCAAGCGTCTGGCCATCATCACCAATGGCGGTGGTCCGGGCGTCATGGCGGCCGACCACGCTGCGGACATCGACATCCCGCTGGCCCAGCTCGATGCGGCCACTATCACCCGCCTCAACGAACTTTTGCCGGCAACCTGGTCCAAGTCCAATCCCATCGACATTCTGGGCGACGCCGATCCGGTACGCTATGGAACTGCGCTCCAGGCCTGCGTCGACGACGACAATATCGACGGCGTGCTGGTCATCCTGACGCCGCAGGCGATGACCGACCCGACGCAGGCGGCGCGCACGGTGATCGAGATCGCGCGGCAAAGCGACAAGCCCATGGTGACCTGCTGGATGGGCGAAGAGCAGGTTGGTGAGGCGCGCAAACTGTTCCAGGGCGCCGGCATTCCGACCTTCCGCACACCCGAACCCGCAGTCGACCTGTTCTCGCACATTTCCAACTACTACCGAAACCGGCAGTTGCTGATGCAAACGCCGCCCTCGATTTCCGAACAAGCTCCGCCGCGACTGGAGTCGGCGCGCCTGGTGATCGAAACGGCGCTGATGGAAGGACGCAAGGTACTCAGCGAAATGGAATCGAAGGCGATCCTGTCTGCCTTCAGGATCCCAATCGCGCAGACCGTGGTCGCCCGCTCCGCCTCCGAAGCCATGGTGCTGGCCGAAGAACTCGGCCTGCCGGTGGTGATGAAAGTCGATTCGCCCGAGATCGCGCACAAGAGCGACTCCGGCGGCGTGCGTCTCAATCTGAACAGCCTCGCTGCAGTACGCGACGGCTGGCTGGAAATCATGGACGAGGTGAAGAAGATCCGGCCGGATGCGCATATCAACGGCATCGCCATTGAACCGATGATCCAGAAACCCAACGGTCGCGAACTGATGGTCGGCATGTTGCGCGACAAGATCTTCGGCCCTACCATCGTCTTCGGCCCCGGGGGTACCAGCGTCGAGGCCTATAACAGCGACCGTGCGGTCGCCTTGCCGCCGCTCAATCCGGTTCTCGTGGCCGACATGCTGGCCTCGACGCGGACTACCGCCCGCCTCGGAAAATTCCGCAACATGCCGCCGGTCAACATGCAGGCGATAGAGGCCGTACTGCTCAGCGTTTCGGCCATGGTTTGCGAACTGCCGTGGATCAGCCGGATGGACATCAATCCGCTGATTGTCGACGAACATGGCGCGGTCGCAGTCGACGCACGCATCACCATCGAGAACATGCCGATCACCGCCGGACGCTACGACCACATGGCGATCCATCCCTATCCGACACACCTCAAAAGCAGTTTCCAGGCCAAGGATGGATCACTGGTCACCATCCGCCCGATCAAGCCGGAAGATATCCGCATGGAGCAGGAGTTCGTCAAGGCGCTGTCACCCGAAGCCCGCTACATGCGCTTCATGAACACCATCCGCGAAGTATCGCCGGCACAACTGGTCCGGCTGACGCAAATCGACTACGACCGCGAAATGGCCTTCGTAGCGACCATCGACGCAGACGCTACAGAGAAGGAAATCGGCGTCGTTCGTTACGCCACCAGCCCGGACGCCGAATCCTGCGAGTTCGCCATCGTCGTTGCCGACGACTGGCAAGGCAAGGGCCTGGCGCGCCGGCTCATGGGCATCCTGATCGACACGGCACGGGCGAGCGGCCTCAGATACATGCACGGCGACTTCCTCGCCGAAAATGCGCGCATGCTGGCCTTCGTCGCCAGCCTGGGTTTTGTCCTTTCGACACACCCGGAAGACCACGGCCTCAAGCGCGGCGTACTGGTATTGAATTGAGCACGAACGGGCGCTGCCCCTGGTGCGGGACCGACCCGCTCTACGTCGCCTATCACGACACCGAGTGGGGCGTGCCCTGCCATGACGAGCGCACGCTGTTCGAGTTCCTCATCCTCGAGGGTGCGCAGGCCGGGCTGTCCTGGATCACCATCCTCCGGAAGCGCGAGAACTATCGCCGCGCCTTCGATAACTTCGACGCCGCGAAGATTGCCCGCTATGGAGAAAAAGACGTGGCGCGACTGCTGGGGGATGCGGGCATCGTTCGCAACCGGCTCAAGATCGCCGCCAGCATCGGCAATGCCCGCGCCACGCTGGAACTCTACGAACAAGGTCTGAGCCTGGATCGTCTGCTGTGGCAGTTTGTCGATGGCCGCCCGCGCATCAACCGCTGGCGCACGCTGGCCGAAGTCCCCGCCATCACCGCCGAAGCCGAAGCCCTGTCGAAGGAACTCAAGCAACGTGGCTTCCGCTTCATCGGCCCGACAGTGATGTACGCCCACATGCAGGCAACGGGCATGGTCAATGATCATCTGCTTTCCTGTCCGCGTCACGCGGAACTCGGTACCTGACGCCTGAAACAGGATGTCCGGAAGGATAAACCCGGCGCGGAACTTCACACCGCTGCGGATGATGATGCCCCAGCGGTGTGGGCTGAGCTCGCAAACGACACAAACAAAGCCACTGGGGATGGTTAGAATAGGGCAAGCTCCAGTCCTTTGGTCTTCTGCTCATATTGCGCATGCAAATCGGCTTCGAAACCATCCGCGAGATTCTCGAACACCGTCTGCGCCAGGAGGATATCGAGCGCCTGCTGCACGGGCTCGACGAATCGGGCAAGGCGCAACTCTTCTACCGCATTACCGAGCTGTTGCGCCGCACCTCGGCACTTGCCGACATAGCCAACCACGTGTCCGACAGCCTGTCGCTCGACGTGCTGTTTCCGCGCCTGATGGAGGTCGTTACCGAGGCGCTGAACGCCGACCGTAGCTCGCTCTTTCTCTTCGATCCCGAGACAAACGATCTGTTCTCGCGGGTGATGCAGGGCGATGTCATCGGCGAGATTCGTTTTCCCAGCCATATGGGCGTTGCCGGCTCGGTATTCACCAGCGGTCAGGCGGAGATCATCGCCGACGCTTATCTCGACCCGCGTTTCAACCAGGAAGTTGACCGGCGCACCGGATACCGTACCCGCAACATCCTCTGCGTTCCGATTCGCAACAAGAAGTCGGAGATCATTGGTATCACCCAAGTGTTGAACAAGCATGTCGGCGAATTCGATGCCGACGACCAGCGGCTACTCGAAGGACTTTCTCTGCAAGCTTCCGCCGCGCTGGAGAATGCTCGCCTGTTCGAGAAGGTCGAGCGCCAGCAGCGCGAAGAAGCGATGCTGCTCGAAGTTAGCATCTCGATCGTCTCCGAGATCCACCTCAACCCCCTGCTCGCAAAGATCTTGGCGGCGGCCACCGCACTGCTCGATGCCGACCGCGGCACACTGTTTCTTTACGACCCGGCGCGCGATGAGCTTTTTTCCCGTGTCGCCGGCGGCATCGCCAGCGCGGAAATCCGCTTTCCGGCCAACGCCGGCATTGCCGGAGAATGCTTCAGCACCGGCCAGGTCGTCAATATTGTCGACGCCTACAACGATCCCCGCTTCAATCCTGAATTCGACCTGCAGACCGGCTACCGTACCAACAGCATGCTGAGCATGCCGATCATCGCCCGCGGCGGGCACAAGATCGGCGTCATGCAGATACTGAACCGCAAAGGGGGCGTGTTCGGCAACGCCGACGAACGACGCCTGCGGGCCTTCTCCGCCCAGGCCGCGGTCGCGATCGAGAATGCGCAGTTGTTCGAGGAGGTCAGCGCCGGGCGCAACTACAACGAAGCCATCCTGCACAGCATGAACAATGCCGTCCTGACACTGGACGCCGAAGGTGTGCTGCGAAAGGTCAACGAATCCGCCCTGCGCATTCTGCGCTGCAGTGCTGAGGAACTCCTCGGCCACGCGCTGAACGAGCATTTCACCGACCGCAACAGTTTCGTTTCGCTTACCAAAAACCTTTTGTGCAAACCATGGTTTCCGATGGTCAATCGCTCTGGTTGTATGACGCTGATCTGAATCAGGTG
>JAPLRA010000040.1 GCA_026399445.1 Sulfuritalea sp. | reverse complement strand
GTTTCCGGCGTCAGATTCAGGCGCGAGGCGATGACCTGTTTCGAGGTTGGCAGCGATATTTCGAACGAGCCCTCACAGGGGCCTTCCTGCTGCGGGCAATGCTGCAGGAGATAGCCGACCACTCGCTGCGCAGAGGAGCGCAGGGAGTAGGTTTCGACGTCCTCCACCAGCGAATGCAGTCGCATCGAAAGTCCCGCCAGCATGCGTCGGGCGAACAAGGGGTCACGCTCCAGAAGTTCGAACACGGGAGCGCTGCCAATATGCAGCAGCAGGCTGTCTACCAGACCTTCGGCAAATACCGGGCAGGGGCGATCGAGAAACATCACCGCCTCGCCGAAGCTCTGCCGCGGTCCGAGAATCTGCACAACCTTTTCATTGCCCTGCGAGGACGGGAAGGCCAGCTTGATCTGGCCGAAGACGACGACGAAGAACCCCTTTGGCAAGTCGCCCTTCTGAAACAGCATCTCGCCCTTGGCAAGTCGGCGCTCGCGACACGCCGATTCGAGTGCGGCGATCTGCTCCGGGGCAAGTTCCTGGAACAGCGGAAGGCGGGAAAGAATCTGGGGAATGTCGAGCTTGGTTTCGTGCATGGTTTCGTGCATGGTTTCGTGCATGGTCTCTTGCGTGGGGGTACTCTATGTTTATCGTAGAACCTTACCATGCATCGCCCCTGTGGCGACAGTCCTGATGCCCCTGCCCGTATTTTTTGCCGCACCGCACCGCATGATGTTTCTCGCGGGCACCGTTCAGGCATTGGCGGCAATGGCCTTCTGGTCGGTGGAAGTGGGCGGTCGCTACGCGGGCTTGTGGGCTGTTCCGGCCTGGCCTTTGCTGACGTTGTTTCCGCCATCCGCCTTGCACGCTTTGCTGATTTCCTGCGGCGTGTTTCCCCTGTTCATTTTCGGCTTCATCCTGACCGCCGGGCCGCGCTGGCAGGGGGCGGGCGAGTTGTCGCAACGTGACTTTCTGCCTGCCTTCTTCCTGTTGGCCAGCGGCTGGCTGCTGGTCTGGGTGGCGCTGTTGCTGCCGCAGCTGCTGGTTGCCGGCATCGCACTGGCTGTGGTTGGCTGGATTGCCGTGGCCTTGACCCTGACGCGGATTGCCCGTCATCGGGCGACGGATCGCGAACATATCGCCTTCGTTGCATTGGCTGCCTGGCTTGGCGCTGCGGGGCTGGGCGCCTTCGGGGCCTTCGCCGCGGGCGGAGCGCCGCTATGGGCGCGGCTCGGGACGTCGCTGGCGGTTTGGGGTTTCCTGCTGCCGGTATTTCTTACCGTGGCGCATCGCATGTTGCCGTTTTTTACTTCGTCGGCGGTGCCCGGTTATGTGGTTCATCGTCCTGCATGGGCGTTGCGCACCCTGCTCGGGCTTAGCCTGGCGCACGGCGCGCTGACGTTTCTGGAGCAGACGCAGTGGCTTTGGCTGGTCGACTTGCCGGCGGCGCTTGTCGCATGGCGTTTGAAGTGGCTCTGGTGGAGTCGCGCAGCCATGCAGAACCGGATGCTGGCAGTGCTGCATCTCGCTTTCGCCTGGCTGGGCGTGGCATTTGCGCTGTTTGCCTTGCAGAGCATGGTGCGCGGCGTGCTTCCGGGCTTTCTCGGCCAGGCCCCGCTGCATGCGCTCACCCTCGGCTTCTTTGCCTCGATGCTGCTGGGCATGGCGTCGCGGGTAACGATGGGACATTCCGGTCGGCCGGTGGCGACCGACAATGCGATGTGGTGGGCGTTTTGCATGATGCAGGTGGCGGCGATCATGCGCGTTGCCAGTGAATGGCCGGCGTTGCCCGGTGCGCACCCGTTGATGTGGCTGTCGTCAGTGTTGTGGCTGGGCGCATTCGCTCTGTGGGCCGGTCGCTTTGCGCCGGCGTTCTGGCGCCCGCGGGCGGACGGGAAGCCGGGCTAGTGACGATGTATGCCGTGATCAAGTACGTGCATCTTTTCAGCGTGACCTTGAGCCTGACGGGCTTCTTCCTGCGCGGTGTGCTGACGCTGCGCGCCTCGCCGCTGATGAAAGCGCGCTGGATCAAGGTGCTGCCCCACATCAACGACACCATTCTGCTGGCCGCGGCCTTGTCCTTGGCGGTGATGTCGGATCAATATCCGTTTGTCT
Organism: Sulfuritalea sp.; assembly: GCA_026399445.1. Taxonomy (GTDB): domain Bacteria; phylum Pseudomonadota; class Gammaproteobacteria; order Burkholderiales; family Rhodocyclaceae; genus Sulfuritalea. Next base: position 3,301 of record JAPLRA010000040.1, on the reverse strand, counting down.
CCGGCTGGGTCACGGCCAAGGTGCTGGGCGTGATTGCCTACATCATTCTGGGTTCTCTGGCGCTGCGGGAGGGGAGTTCGCTGCGAACGCGCATTGTCTGCTGGCTGGCGGCAATGGCGGTATTCGGCTGGATCGTGTCGGTGGCCCTGACGCGCCAGCCGGCGGGCTTTCTGGCAGCGCTTTTTTAGCCGATACGACCGTCGGGCGGAGCCAGCAGGGCCTTCATCCGGGGAATGTCGAGAATCCGGATGTGCTTCTGCTGCACCGAGATAAGGCCTTCGTCCTGAAAACGGGAAAAAGCGCGGCTCACGGTTTCCAGCTTGAGGCCAAGATAGGAGCCGATCTCCTCGCGTGTCATGCGCAGGTGAAACTCTGCCGGCGAATAGCCGCGCGCGGTGAAACGCTGCGAAAGATTGAGCAGGAAGGCGGCCAGCCGCTCTTCCGCCCGCATTGTGCCAAGCAGCATCATGACGCCATGGTCGCGCACGATCTCGCGGCTCATGACCTTGTGCAAGTGATGCTGGAGAGAGCGAATCTGGCTGGACAGCATTTCCAGTTCGGTGAAGGGGATCAGGCAGACTTCGCTGTCTTCGAGAGCGACCGCATTGCAGGTGTGCACCTCGGTGCTGATGCCGTCCATGCCGAGGATTTCGCCGGCCATCTGGAAGCCGGTGACCTGATCGCGCCCGTCTTCGGTCAATACATCGGTCTTGAAAAAACCGGCCTTGACGGCAAAGATGGATTCAAAGGCTTCGCCGGCCCGATACAGGTGCTGGCCGCGCTTCAGCTTGCGCCCGCCGCCGATAAGGTCGTCGAGGCGGCTCATGTCGTCTTCGGAAAGGCCGAACGGCAGGCACAGCTCGCGAAGATTGCACTGCGAACAGGCAACCTTGAGGCCCGGGGCGGTGATCGGGATCACATTCTGCTTGACGTTTGCATGCACGCTGCTTGCATTACCCCGCGAGGGGTACCCCTTTGATCTGTGTCAACCCGAGTTGCGGGCGATTGCGGCATTCTGCATGCTCGCGCAAAAGTCTGATGCTTGCCGTATTTCTCGAACTATTCTGCCAATGGACTATCAGGAACTGATTTTCGACCCAGAGGTCATTCGTCGCTTCGACGTCAACGGACCAAGAGAGAACGGTGGGCGGAATAGGTCGACCTCTTTCATTATACATCCACATCCCTTTCTGCAACACCATCTTCTATTACTGCGCCTGCAACAAGATTATCACCAAGGATCATGGACGTTCCGCCAAGTACATCAAGTACTTGGGCAAGGAAATCGCCATGCAGGAAGCGGCGCTCGACGGCAGTCGCGATGTGGTCCAGCTGCATTTTGGCGGCGGCACGCCCACCTTCCTGTCGAACGACGAAATGCGCCGTCTGATGGACATCATCCGCAAGCACTTCCGCTTGCTGCCCGGGGGCGAGTACTCGATCGAGGTCGATCCGCGCAAGGTCGATCGCGAAACCGTCAAGCTGCTGGGCGAGCTGGGCTTCAACCGCATGAGCGTGGGCGTGCAGGATTTTTCGCCCGAGGTGCAGGTTGCCGTGAATCGCGTGCAGAGCCTCGAAGAAACCAAGCTGGTGATCGATTCGGCGCGCGAGTTCGGTTTCAAGGGCATTTCGGTCGACCTGATCTACGGCCTGCCGAAGCAGAACGTGATCAGCTTCAACCATACCCTGGACGAGGTTCTCAAGCTCGATCCGGACCGTCTCTCGATCTACAACTACGCGCACCTGCCGAGCCTGGCCAAGCCGCAGCGGCGCATCAACGAAGCCGATCTGCCGTCACCCGATGCGCGTCTGCAGATCCTGCAACTGGCGATCCGGCGCCTGACCGAGGCCGGCTACGTCTTCATCGGAATGGATCACTTCGCCAAGCCCAACGACGAACTCGCCGTGGCGCAGCGTCAGGGCCGCCTGCATCGCAATTTCCAGGGCTACTCGACGCATGCCGAGGCCGACCTGATGGCCTTCGGCGTTTCCGCCATCGGCAAGGTCGGGCCGAGCTATTGCCAGAACGTGCGGACGCTCGACGAGTACTACGACCGCCTCGATCAGGGTGTGCTGCCGGTTTTCCGTGGCATCGAACTGAACGCCGACGACCTCCTGCGTCGCAGCATCATCCAGGCGCTGATGTGCCACTTCGAACTCTCCATCGAATCCATAGAGATCGCTCACCTGATCGATTTCAAGTCTTATTTTGCCGACGAACTGGTCGATCTGCTGGAACTGGAAAAGGGCGGTCTGCTGTCCATCGACGACCAGTGGATCAGTGTCCTGCCGCGCGGCCGCCTGCTGGTGCGCGGCATCGCCATGGCGTTCGACCGGTATCTGCGCACCGACCGCGAACGCGTCCGCTATTCCAAAGTCATTTGACGAGCCGCGGTGCCTGACAGCGGTTTCCTTGCGGTATTCCTGATCGGTCTGCTGGGCGGCGTACATTGCGCCGGGATGTGCGGCGGTATCGTCTCCGCGCTGAGCCTGCAGACGCCGCGCCCCGCCGGGAAGCAAGGTCCGGTCTGGCCGCTCCATCTCGCCTACAACTTCGGCCGCATCTCCAGCTATGCCATCGCCGGCGCCTTGATGGGAGCGCTCGGCAGTCTGGGCCTGTTGCTCAACAACTGGTTGCCGGTGCAGATGATCCTGTATGTCGGCGCCAACTTGATGATGGTGGCGCTCGGCCTCTATCTGACCGGAGTGACCCAGACGCTGGCCTTTGTCGAGCGTGGCGGGCAATGGCTGTGGCGGCGGGTGCAACCTTCGACCCGGCGCTTCCTTCCGGTGCGCGGCGTGGCGCAGGCGTTCCCGCTCGGCATGCTCTGGGGCTGGCTGCCCTGCGGCCTGGTCTATAGCGTGCTGGCGATGACGTTGCTATCGGGCAGTGCGGTGCGGGGTGCGGCCATCATGCTGGCCTTCGGACTCGGCACGCTGCCCAACCTGATGCTGGCCGGGTTGCTGCTGGTGCGTTTCCGCAGCGTTATTCAGGGGCGGGCGCTGCGTCTGGGTTCGGGCCTGATCGTGCTGGGCTTCGGCGTATGGGGCTTGTTCAATGCCACCGTGCTGGGCGGCAAACTGTGGCAGGGCGTCGTCTGCCATGTTTGAAGAGTCGGCGGACTGGCGCAGCTTGCGACAAGCTGCGCCTGGGACCATAATTAGCGTTTTCTAATGTTTCCGGAGAGAACCATGGCCCTCACCCCCCACGACCTCGTCGTCGAAGCCAAGTCGCAGATCAAGGAAGTATCGACCGCCGAGGCGCAGGCGCTGATGACCAAGCGCACCATCATCGACGTGC
>JAPLRA010000052.1 GCA_026399445.1 Sulfuritalea sp. | reverse complement strand
TTGTGTGCCAAATATGCGCAACCTGAAATTCGCCCGCGAGCGGGGCGCGGGCGCCGCCCGCTAGGTATCGCGATGCGCGCCGTGTTCTGGCTGCTGATTCTCGCCGCGCTGGCCGTCGGGCTGGCGCTGGCCGCGCGCTACAACGAAGGTTACGTGCTGCTGGTGCTGCCGCCCTGGCGCGCGGAGGTTTCGCTCAATCTTTTCCTGCTCGGCTGCAGCGTCGGCCTCTTCGTCATCTATCTGCTGGCACGCGCCGTCAGCCATACACTGGGACTGCCGCGCGCCGTGGCCGAATTCCGCCGCCGGCGACAGCAGGAAAAGGCAGCTGTTGCCTTGCGCGACACCTGGCGCCTGTTACAGGAAGGGCGCTACGGGCACGCGATGCGTTGCGCCGAAAAGGCGCAGCCGGATCAGGCCGGCGCCGGCATGTTGGCGCTGGCCGGCTGGCGCGCCGCGCACGCGATGCGCGACGCCGAGCGCACGGCAGATTGGGCGACTCGTGTACGCGAACACGACAGCGCCGGGCTGCAAGCAGCGCGCCTGATGACCGAAGCCGAATTCGCCCTCGAAGATCGTCGCTTCGAGGCCGCGCGCGATGCTCTGCAACAACTCGCCACGCGAGAGGGACGGCATATCGCCGCCTTGCGCCTCAGCCTGCGTGCCGAGCAGGGGCTGGGCAACTGGCGCGAAGTGGCGCGCCTGGTGCGCCAGCTCGAAAAGCACAAGGCGCTGACTGCGGAACAGGCCGCGCCGATTCGCAGCCGCGCCGTGCGCGAAGCCCTGCGCAGCTTGCGCGACGATCCCGTGGGGCTGATGCGCTACTGGCGCGAACTCGATGACGCCGACCGCGCCGAAGCCTCGCTGGCGCTGGAAACGGCGCGCGCCTTGATGGCAGCGGGTGATTGTCGCGAAGCCCAGCGCGTGATCGAGGATGCGCTCGACGAACGCTGGGATGCCTCGCTGGTGCTGGCCTATGGCGAGTGCGGCCGGCCTGGAGAACCCGCCGGCGATGTCCTCGGACGCATCGCGCAGGCCGAGAAATGGCTGCAACGCCTGCCGCGCGACGGCGCCCTGCTGCTGACGCTGGGCCGGTTGTGCCGCCAGCAGCAGCTATGGGGCAAGGCGCGCAGCTATCTCGAAGCCGCGCTGGCCATCGCGCCATCGCGCGCCGCGCATGTCGAGCTTGCGCAGTTGCTCGATCAACTCGAAGAGTCGGCGCTGGCGATACGGCACTATCGCGCCGCCGCCGTGTTGTGAAGCCTTGACGCTCGTGGCACCGAGCGCCACCCGCCGAAGATGAAACACGCGAAAGACAAATTGAAGGCCCGCCCCTCCCATCCTCCCCTCGCGGGGAGGCTTCTGGTCAGCTCGCTTCGCTCGACTATCACCAGTCGCTCCGAACGAGTTGTTTCACGTTAAACCCAGTCGCGCGGCGGCAGGAAGTCGGTGTAGAGCTTTTCTTCTTCGCTGCCGGGCTCGGGCTTCCAGTCGTAGCGCCACTTGACGATGGGCGGCAGCGACATCAGGATCGACTCGGTGCGCCCGCCCGATTGCAGGCCGAACAGGGTGCCGCGATCCCAGACCAGGTTGAATTCGACATAGCGTCCGCGCCGGTAGGCCTGGAAGTCCCGCTCGCGCTCACCGTAGGTGATGTCATTGCGGCGCTGGATGATCGGCAGGTAGGCGGCGCTGAAATGGTCGCCGACACTCTGCGTCAGGGCGAAGCAGTGCTCGAAATCTTCCTGGTTGAGATCGTCGAAGAAAATGCCGCCGATGCCGCGCGCTTCGTTGCGGTGCTTGAGAAAGAAGTAGCGGTCGCACCAGCTCTTGAAGTGATGGTAAGTAGCCACGCCGAAGGGCTCCAGCGCGGAATAGCAGGCGCGATGGAAGTGCTCGGCATCCTGTTCGAAGCCGTAGTAGGGCGTCAGGTCCATGCCGCCGCCGAACCACCAGACTGGCTCCTCGCCGTCCTTTTCGGCGACGAAGAAGCGCACGTTCATGTGCGAGGTCGGGCAATACGGGTTGCGCGGATGAAGCACCAGCGAGACACCCATCGCCTGCCAGCGGCGACCCGCCAGTTCGGGGCGATGCGCGGTGGCCGAGATGGGCATTTGCTCGCCCATGACGTGCGAGAAATTGACGCCGCCTCGTTCGAAGACCTTGCCGTCTTCGATCAGGCGCGAAATCCCTCCGCCGCCTTGCGGCCGGTCCCAGGCATCGCGCAGGAAAGGTGCGCCTTCAACAGCTTCAAGTTCGCCGACGATGCGATCCTGCAGGCCGGTGAAATAGTCCCGGACCGAAGCGATATCCATCAAAGGTCGGGCAACCTCATCGCCATCACCTTCTCGCTTTGGCGCGCGCGAAAATCCACCAGTTTCTGCGCCAGGGCGCGACCGTAGTCGTCGTTGGCCGTGGCGATGATGGCGATGGCCGTGAGCGCCGCATTGGCCGCGCCTGCTTCACCGATGGCGAAGGTGGCGACGGGAATGCCCTTGGGCATCTGCACGATGGAAAGCAGGGAATCAAGGCCGTTGAGGTGCTTGGAAGGCACCGGCACACCCAGCACCGGCACAATTGTTTTGGCCGCCAGCATGCCCGGCAGGTGCGCGGCACCGCCGGCGCCGGCGATGATGCAGCGGAGGTCGCGTTCCTGGGCCATGGCGGCATAGTCGAACAGCAGGTCCGGCGTGCGATGCGCCGAGACCACCTTGGTTTCGAAAGGCACGCCGAATTCCTTCAGCATTTGTGCCGCCGCCTGCATCACGGGCCAGTCCGAATCCGAGCCCATGACAATGCCGACCAGTGGTTTCATTTCAGACTCCGTTCCGCGGCTTCCAGGGTATTGGCCAGCAGCATGGTGATGGTCATCGGGCCGACGCCGCCGGGCACCGGTGTAATCGCGCCGGCGACTTCCTTGGCGCTTTCGAAATCGACGTCGCCGCACAGCTTGCCTTCCGGTGTCCGATTGATGCCGACATCGATTACGGTAGCGCCGGGCTTGATCATCTCGCCGGTAATCATCTTCGCCCGGCCGACGGCGGCCACTAGGATGTCGGCGCGGCGGGTGTGGAAGGCCAGATCCTTCGATTGCGAATGGCAGATGGTGACGGTGCAGCTCTTGGCCAGCAGCAGCATGGCCATCGGCTTGCCGACGATGTTGCTGCGGCCGTTGGCGCTTTCAAGCATTTTCATTACGCCGTAGGGCGTGCAGGGAATGAAGCGCGGGTTGCCCTGCATCAGCGCGCCGACGTTTTCGGCATGGAAGCCGTCGACGTCCTTCTCGGGCGAGATGGCTTCAAGCACGGCTTCGGAATCGAAGTGCTTGGGCAGCGGCAGTTGCACCAGAATGCCGTGCACCGACGGATCGGCATTCAACTCGGCGATGCGGGCGAACACTACGGCCGGATCGACGTCCGGGGCATAGACATCGCGCAGCGAGCGCATGCCGGCTTTCTCGCAGGCGGCGACCTTGTTGCGCACATACACCGCAGACGCCGGATCTTCGCCGACCAGAATCACGGCGAGGCAGGGCGTGATGCCCTTGTCCTTGAGTGCGGCGGCCCGTTCGGCAAGCTGGCTGCGGACTTCCGTCGAAAGTGCGTTGCCGTCAATGATTTTTGCAGTCATGGTGTGTCCTGTGTGCTGGTGTTTCAGACGGCGGCTGTTGCGCCAAGCTGCTTCGCCACGGCTTCGCGCCCCGCTGCGAAAGCGCGACGATTGGCGTCGACCAGCTTTTCCCCCTTGCGCGCGAAACGCTGGACGATGCACGCCAGCAGCACGTCCGGGGTAAACGGCAGGTAATCCGCGATGGCACCAAGCATCACGGTATTGCCAAGGCGGATCTCCCCGAGGTCGCGGGCGATCGTCATGGCATCGAAGGAGACGACACGGTGGCCGGCGGCGCGCATCTGTCCGGTCGGATCTTCCGGGTAATCGAAGAGGCCGAGTTCGACCACGGGCGGCACCAGCTTGGCGTTGTTCACCAGCGCCAGGCCATCGGGACGCAGATAGTGCGACCAGCGTAGCGCCTCGGCGCCTTCGAAACCGAGCAGCACCTGCACCGTGCCCGGTTCAATCTGCGGCGATAAAACCTTGCGCCCAAAGCGCAGGTGCGAGGTAACTACGCCGCCGCGCTGTGCCATGCCGGCCACTTCGGTCTTCTTGACGTCGTGGCCTTCCGCGATGGCGGCTTCGGCAAGGATCTCGGTGGCCGTCATGACACCCTGGCCGCCGATGCCGCAGACCAGGATGTTGGTGATCTCGTTCGTGCTCATGAGGTACTCGACATCTTCACGATGTGGATCGGAATGTCGTGCCGCGCCACATGCCTGATCGCATCCGGTGCGCAGGGCTGAACACACAGGCCGCAGCCGGTGCAGGCCTGGCTGTCGATATTGACGAAGGCCAGTTCGACTTCCTTGCCCGAGGGCTTGATCACCTTGTCGCGATGCGTGACATGGATGGCAGGGCAGCCGACTTCGATGCAGTTGCCGCAGCCGGTGCACCTGTCTTCCTCGGCCGACTTCGATGCAGTTGCCGCAGCCGGTGCACTTGTCTTCCTCGACCAGGTAGGGGCGGAAGGGCTTGAAGTCGTCGGTCGGCACGCAGAGCCGGCGGGCGATGGTCACCGAGGGGCCTTCGATCTTGATTTCCTCGCGCACGGTCTTGAACAGAACCGGCAGTTCGTAGGGGTCGACGATCTTGATCCGCTCGTTGGGCACGCCCAGCGCCTCGACGATCTTGAACAGATCGACGCGCGGCGCTTCCTTGCCGTGGATGTCCTTGCCCGACGCCGGGGTGGCCTGGCCGCCGGTCATGCCGGTGGTGTTGTTGTCGAGCAGCAGCACGGTGACATTGCCGTGGTTGTAGGTGATGTCGAGCAGGCCCTGCATGCCCATGTGCATGAAGGTCGAATCGCCGATCACGGCGAGGATGCGCTTGTTCTTGTCGACTTCGCCGCGACCCTTGTCGATGCCGAGCGCGACGCCCATCGTGGCGCCCATGCAGATGGTGGTGTCCAGCGCGTTCCACGGGTGGCCAGCACCCAGCGTGTAGCAGCCGATGTCGCCGGTGACGATGATGTTCTTGATCTGCGACAGCGTGTAGTACATGCCCATGTGCGGGCAGGAAGCGCACAGCGTCGGCGGCCGCGGGAAAACCTTCATCGGCGCCGAGGCGGGTGCGGGCGGCGGGACATCCTTGCCGAGCAGTCGATCCACCGCCGGCAGCAGCACCTGCGGCGACAGTTCGCCCAGGCTCGGTAGCACGTCCTTGCCGTGGCACGCAATGCCGGTTGCCTTGATTTCGGTTTCCAGCAGCTTTTCGGTTTCTTCGACCACGACCAGCTTGTCGCACATTGCCGCCAGGGCGCGCATCTTTTCCGGCGGCCACGGGTAGGAGAAGCCCAGTTTCAGTACCGGTGCATTCGGAAAGGCTTCCTTGACGTGCATGTAGGCTGGGCCCGAGGCGACGAAGCCGACGCGGCGATCCGTGCCAGCTTCCAGCACGTTGAGCGGCGAGGCGTCGCTGACGCCGCGCAATGTTTCGTCGCGCTGGTACAGGCCGGGGATGCGCGCCTTGGCGTGGGCCGGCACCATCACCCAGCGCTGCGGGTTCTTGACGAAGCCGGCCGGTTCGTGGGCCTCGCGTTCGCCCACGACGACCAGGCCCTTGACGTGGCAGATGCGCGTGGTGAGCCGCAACATGACGGGCGTTTCATACTGTTCGGAGAGGCCGAAAGCAAATTTCGTCATCTCGTAGGCTTCCTGCGAATCCGCCGGCTCCAGCACCGGGATGTGTGCGAAGCGGCCCCAGAAGCGGGAATCCTGTTCGTTCTGTGACGAAGACATGCCGACGTCGTCGGCCACGGCGATCACCAGTCCGCCATAGGCGCCGGTGATGGTCATGGTCATCAGGCAGTCGCTGGCGACGTTGAGGCCGACGTGCTTCATGGCGCAGAAGGCCCGCGCGCCGGTCATCGAGGCGCCGAGGGCGACTTCCATCGAAACCTTTTCATTGACCGACCATTCGGCATACAGGTCGGGATAGCGCGCCACGGACTCGATGATCTCGGTCGCCGGCGTACCGGGGTAGGCGGCAGCAACGCGCACGCCGGATTCCCAGACGGCGCGGGCAACGGCTTCGTTGCCGGAAAGCAGAAGCCGGCTGGCGGCGGGAGGAGGGGCCAACGGGTTGGTCAACTGCGACATGACTGCGGCCATGGTGCTCTCTCTGGCAAAGGAAAAAATTGACCTGCGCCGGGGATTCCCGAGCACGCAGGTCATCGACAAGTTCAGCAGACGAATTATCCGGATTTGCGAGGGGGGCGTCCAGAGTGTCAGCTAATCACCCTACAATAGTCCGCAAAGAACGGGGAGGGCCGCCACCATGGAACAGACAGCAACCGCAGCCGCGCGCAAGCCGGGATTCAGTCTTTTCGGAAACGGGAAACAGGTGCCGGGCGATTTCTGGGGCGGGCTAGCAGCGATGCTGGTGGCCTTGCCGGCCTCAATTGCTTTCGGCGTTACGGTGTATGCCGCCATGGGTCCCGCCTACGCGGCCTACGGCGCGTTGGCTGGCATCATCGGCGCCACGGTGATGGGCCTGGTGGCTTCGACCCTGGGCGGTACGGACCGGCTGATCAGTGCGCCTTGCGCGCCGGCCGCTGCGGTGTTGTCAGCCTTCGCTATCGAACTCGTTGCCCAGGGCGTCTCGCCCGGCTCGATCGTGCTGCTGATGATCATGCTCGGCGTGCTGACCGGCATCGTGCAACTGCTGCTCGGGTTTGTCGGCGTCGGCAAGCTGATCAAGTACATCCCGTATCCGGTGGTGAGCGGCTATCTGTCGGGCGTCGGGCTCATCATCATCGGCAGCCAGATTCCGAAATTCGTCGGTGCCAATGGCGGCACGCGCTGGTGGGAGGCGCTGCTCTCGCCCCTGCTGTGGAACTGGCACAGCGTGGCGATCGGCGGCGCCACGGTGCTGGTGGCGGTTGTCGCGCCGCGTCTGACGCAAAAGGTGCCCGGCATCATCCTCGGCATCCTGGCCGGCTTGTGCACCTATTTCGGGCTCGCCGCGCAGGATCCGGCGCTGTGGGAGGTGACCAACAATCCACTCGTGGTCGGCCCGCTCGGCGCTACCGGGGAAGGCTACTTCGAATCGATTACGGGGCGTTGGAATGAAATCGGCGAGTTGCGTCTGGGCCAGATCGCCGGGCTGTTCGGCAGCGCGCTGACGCTCGCGGTGCTGTTGTCCATCGATACACTGAAGACCTGCGTGGTGCTCGACCAGTTGACGCGCAGCCACCACGATTCCAACCGCGAACTGATCGCGCAGGGCATGGCCAACGTGGCGTCGTCGGCGGTGGGCGGCATCCCCGGCGCCGGCACCATGGGCGCCACCCTGGTCAGCCTCAACAGCGGTGCGAAAACGCGCGCCACCGGCGTACTCGAAGGCCTGTTTGCCCTGGTCGCTGCATTGATCCTGGGGTCCTTCATTGCATGGATACCGGTCGCCACATTGGCCGGCATCCTGATCGTCATCGGCGTGCGCATGATCGACCGGGAGCCGCTGCGTTTCCTCGAATCGCGCGCCACGGTGTTCGATTTCGCCGTGGTCCTCGCCGTGGTAGTGGTGGCGCTGACCGTCGGCCTGATCGCCGCTTCCGGCGTCGGCGTTGCCATGGCGATCATTCTTTTCGTGCGCGAGCAGATCGGCGGTACCGTGGTGCGGCACAAGATTTACGTTAACCAGATGTCATCGACCTGGTACCGGCCGGAAGCCGAGGTGCGGATACTTGACCAGAAGGGCGACCAGGCCGTCATCTTTGAACTGCAGGGCAGCCTGTTCTTCGGCAACACGCAGCAGCTCTATGCGGACCTTGAGCATGAGATCAACACGCGCAGCTACATCATCATCGACCTGAAGCGCGTGCAGTCGGTGGACGTCACCGCCGCGCATCTGCTCAATCAGGTGCGCGATGCGATTCAGGAACGCGGTGCCCGCTTGCTGTTGAGCAATGTGCGCGAGAACCTGCCCAACGGCCGCAATTTGCGCGAGTTTTTCGAGCAGACCGGTTTGATGGATGCCGGCGACACGGTGCGGATCTTCCCCGAGCTGGACAGCGCGATCGCCTGGGTCGAGGACCGCATCCTGGGCGAGAGCGAATCGACGCCGGAACCCGAGGCGCCGATGCAGTTGCAGGAAATGGACCTGTTCGCCAAACGTAAGGACGAGACGCTCAAGGACCTCGAAGCGCGCATGCAGTTGCGTACTTACCAGCCCGGTGAGGCGCTTTATGTGCGCGGTGCCCCCGGTGATGAACTGTTCTGGGTGCGGCACGGCACGATACGCATCATGGCGCCGTTGGGCGCGGGACGCATGCGGCACATTGCGAGCTTCGGTCGCGGCGATTTCTTCGGCGGCCTGGCCTTCCTCGACAACCTGCCGCGCACCAACGATGCCGTCGCCCATACGGTGACCGAGGTGTATGTGCTGTCGCGCGAGCAGTTCAACCAGATCGCCGACACGCACAAGAAGCTCGCCTTCAACCTGATCGAAGCCATGGCCCGCACCCTGGCCATGCGTCTGCGTCATGCGGAGGTGGAGCTGACCATGCTCCAGGAGTATTAGGCCGGTGGTGATCGGCTTCCGATAAGCGAGAGCAATAGCCGGCGCAAAAGACTTTATGCGCCATTCAGAATCTCCGGCCTATAATCCGACAAAAATAGTCAAGTATTAAACCCCTAACCCTTCAACAGAGAGACAAAACATGATCAACGTAAATGGACGCGAGATAGAAACCGACGCCGAAGGTTAT
>JAPLRA010000185.1 GCA_026399445.1 Sulfuritalea sp. | reverse complement strand
GTCGAGCGAAGCGATCTGACTAGTAGCCTCCCCGCGAGGGGGCGAGGCGGGGTTTCGCACCGCACGCGGTGCGCCGCCGCAGCCGGGCGGCTGTGCAAAGCCGGCCGTGGGCCGCGAAGCGGATGGGAGGGGCGGGCCTCCAATTCGCTTTTCGCGTGTTGCATCGTCAGGGGTGCCACAATGTGCCGCACGAGCGTTAGTGTTTGGCCGACTGGCCGACGGTCAAGGTCTGCATCATGATCTTGTCGGTGTAGGCGATGGCGAGGGCGGAAACCAGGAAAGAGGCGTGGATCGCGATCTGCGCGATGATGACGCGGTCTTCGGTATGCCCGGCATTGATGAAGGTGCGCAGCAGGTGGATGGAGGAAATGCTGATCAGCGCCACGGCCAGTTTGACCTTGAGCACGCCGGCATTGACGTGGGACAGCCATTCCGGCTGGTCGGGGTGTCCTTCCAGGTCGAGTCGCGACACGAAGGTTTCGTAACCGCCAATGATGACCATGATCAGCAGGTTGGCGATCATCACCACGTCAATCAGCCCGAGGACGATGAGCATCACCTCGTTTTCGCTGAGGGTGCCGGCCTTGGTCACCAGGTGCGCCAGTTCGTGCATGAACTGGTACACATAGACGGCCTGCGCGGCAATCAGGCCGAGATACAGCGGCGCCTGCAGCCAGCGGCTCCAGAAAATGAAATACTCCAGCGGTTTGATGATTTTGTTCATGGCGAGCGGGCAGGCGTGATGCGGGGCAGCAATATTACCCCAGGCGGCGGTGGACGATCCGCTGGAGGTAGCGTAAGTCGCATGTAAGCCACTTTCCGTTTAATGTGAAAACACATAAAATCAACCTGGTTTGCAGCGGTGGCGGTGACCGGCATAGACGATAGGCTGGTTTGGCTGGCTGCATGTTCTGGCCACGGTGGCGGAAGACCATTTCATCCGGACTCGATCCGGTTTGCATGCGAGAGGAGAGGTATCAATGTCCAGCATCGAATCAAATGTCACGGAACTTCGTGTATTCCCCCCAGCGGACGCTGTGGTCAAGAAGGCCACCATTTCCGGGATGGCCGCCTATGAGGCCCTGTGCAAGGAAGCCGACCAGGATTACGCCGGCTACTGGGCGCGACTTGCGCGCGAGCACGTCAGCTGGAAGGAGCCCTTCACCAAGTCGCTGGACGATTCCAAGGCGCCTTTCTACGAATGGTTTGCCGATGGCAAACTGAATGTTTCGTACAACTGCCTCGATCGCAACATCGAAGCCGGGCTGGGCGACAAGGTCGCGATCATTTTTGAAGCCGACGGCGGTCAGGTCAATAAGGTCACCTACAAGGAATTGCTGGCGCGCGTCGCCCGGTTCGCCAACGCGCTCAAGGCGCAGGGCATCAAGAAGGGCGATCGGGTCCTGATCTACATGCCGATGTCGGTTGAAGGCGTGGTTGCAATGCAGGCCTGCGCCCGCATCGGCGCCATCCATTCGGTGGTGTTCGGCGGCTTCTCCGCCAAGAGCGTGCAGGAGCGCATTCAGGATGCCGGCGCCATTGCCGTCATTACCGCCGACGAGCAGTGCCGTGGCGGCAAGAAGATCCCGCTCAAACCCGCTGTTGACGAAGGTCTGGCGCTCGGTGGTTGCGAGTCGATTAAAGACGTGATCGTTTTCAAGCGCACCGGCGGTGCC
>JAPLRA010000463.1:6497-7375 GCA_026399445.1 Sulfuritalea sp. | reverse complement strand
GCACGGCGGCAACGACCTTGCCGTTGCGCTCGGAGGTCTGAATCGCGATCATGCCCTTGGTGCCACGGCCATGGCGGGTGTATTCGGCAATCGGGGTGCGTTTGCCGAAGCCGTTCTCGGTCGCCGTCAGCACGGAATAATCCTCGCTGTCAGCCACCAGCATGGAAATCACCTTCTGGCCGTCTTCCAGCATCATGCCGCGTACGCCGCGCGCTTCGCGGCCCATCGGCCGCACGTCATCCTCGGCAAAGCGCACCGCCTTGCCCGAGTCCGAGAAGAGCATCACATCGCACTGACCATTGGTAATGGCCACCCCGATCAGGCGATCACCCTCGTCCAACCCGACGGCGATGATGCCCGCCTTGCGCGGATTGGCGAAGCTGGTCAGCGGCGTCTTTTTCACCGTACCCATGCCAGTGGCCATGAAGATGAAGTGTTCCTCGTCGAATTCCTTGACCGGCAGGATGGCGGTGATTTTCTCGCCATCCTCGAGCGGGAACAGATTGACGATCGGCTTGCCACGCGAGGCGCGCTGCCCTTCCGGCGCTTCGTAGACCTTGAGCCAATAGACCCGGCCGCGGCTGGAAAAACACAGGATGTAGTCGTGGGTGTTGGCGACGAACAGGCGATCGACGAAATCGTCTTCCTTGATCGCCGCGGCCTGCTTGCCGCGCCCGCCGCGACGCTGGGACCGGTAGTCGGCCAGAGGTTGGCGCTTGATGTAGCCGGTATGCGACAGGGTTACGACCATGTCCTCGCGAACGATCAGGTCTTCCAGGCTAATGTCGGCCGTGCTGAGAACGATTTCCGAACGCCGCGCGTCGCCGAACTGCGCCTTCACTGCCGCCAGATCTTCCCCGATCATCACGGTAATGCGC
>JAPLRA010000463.1:0-6440 GCA_026399445.1 Sulfuritalea sp. | reverse complement strand
GATCTTGTCCTGCTCCAGTCCGGTCAGGCGCTGCAGGCGCAGTTCGAGGATCGCTTGGGCCTGCGTATCGGACAGCAGGTAACCTTGTGCCGAAAGACCGAACTCCGGAGCCAGACCGTCGGGGCGAGAGGACTCTGCCGCTACGCGGACCAGCATGCCTTCGACCAGAGCCGAGCGCCAGGTGCGTGCCATCAAGCCGCGCTTGGCTTCCGCCGGCGTCTGTGCCGCCTTGATCAGGACGATGATTTCATCGACGTTGGACAGTGCGACGGCCAGACCTTCGAGAATGTGACCGCGCTCGCGCGCCTTGCGCAGTTCGAATACCGTACGCCGCGTGATGACCTCGCGCCGGTGGGCAAGGAAACACTGCAGCATGTCCTTGAGGTTGAGCAGGCGCGGACGACCATCGACCAGGGCCACCATGTTCATGCCGAAGGTGTCCTGCAACTGGGTCTGCTTGTAGAGGTGATTCAGCACCACCTCCGGCATCTGGCCCTTCTTCAATTCTATGACCAGGCGCATGCCGGATTTGTCGGACTCGTCCTGGATGTGGGCGATGCCTTCAATCTTCTTCTCGTGCACCAGTTCGGCGATCTTTTCCTGCAGCGTCCTCTTGTTGACCTGGTAGGGCAATTCGTCGACCACGATGGCCTGCCGCCCGCTGCGCGCCAAATCCTCGATGTGGGTGCGCGCGCGCATGATCACGCGGCCACGACCGGTCAGGTAGCCATCGCGCACGCCGGAAACACCGTAGATCAGCCCTGCGGTGGGGAAATCCGGCGCAGGAATGATATTGATCAGTTCGTCGATCGTGGTTGCCGGGTTGCCCAGCAGCAGCAGGCAGGCATCCACCACCTCATTAAGGTTGTGTGGCGGAATATTGGTCGCCATGCCCACGGCGATACCCGCGGAACCATTGATCAGCAGATTGGGGATGCGCGCCGGGAGTACCAGCGGTTCATGTTCGGAGCCGTCGTAGTTGGGGCCGAAATCGACGGTTTCCTTGTCGATATCGATCAGCAATTCATGACCGATGCGTGCCATGCGCACTTCGGTGTAACGCATGGCCGCTGCATTGTCGCCGTCAACCGAGCCGAAGTTACCCTGGCCATCGACCAGCATGTAGCGCAGCGAAAAATCCTGCGCCATGCGCACGATGGTGTCGTATACCGCGGTGTCGCCGTGCGGATGGTACTTGCCGATGACGTCACCCACGATGCGCGCGGACTTCTTGTAGGCCTTGTTCCAGTCATTGGACAACTCGTGCATGGCGAACAGCACGCGACGATGGACAGGCTTCAGACCATCCCGGACGTCCGGCAGTGCCCGCCCGACGATCACGCTCATGGCGTAATCGAGATAAGAGTGACGCATCTCCTCTTCGAGGCTGATTGGCAGGGTTTCTTTGGCGAACGATGTCATGTAGGCTTGCGTCAACCGACTTGCGGCAGGCGATGGCGTAAAAGCGAACGATTTTAGCATGCGCAGCTAGCCCCGGCGGGTTGTCCCCTGCCACCAAATCTGGTTGAATCAGCGCATGAATCCACCCTCTGCTCCGGGCGCAATGTCCGCCGAAATCGACCTCTTGATCCGTCCGGGGTGGGTCATCCCCGTCGAACCCGCCGGAACCACGCTTTCCGGATATGCGCTGGCCGTAAACAACGGCGAAATCGTTGCCCTGCTGCCCGACGAAGAAGCAGCGCAGCGCTTCCGACCGCGCAAGACTGTCGATTTGCCCGGTCAGGTGCTGTTGCCGGGCCTGGTCAACCTGCATACGCACGCCGCCATGAGCCTGCTGCGCGGCTACGCCGACGATCTGCCCCTGATGCGCTGGCTTTCGGAACGCATCTGGCCCGCCGAAGCCCGTCATGCCGGGCCGGATTTCGTGCGCGCCGGAACCCTGCTCGCCTGTGCCGAAATGCTGCGCGGCGGCATCACCACCTTCAACGACATGTATTTTTTTCCGGATGCCGCGGCGGCGGCGGCGCGGCAACTTGGAATGCGCGCGGTGCTGGGCATCCTCGTGATCGAGTTTCCCACCAGCTACGCCGCCGACGCCGATGACTACCTGGCGAAGGGACTGGCCATCCGCGACACCCTGAGCGACGACCCCCTGCTGAGCTTTTGCCTTGCGCCGCACGCCCCCTATACCGTTGCCGACAAGACCTTCAAGAACATTGCCACCCTTGCCGCACAACTGGAAATACCGGTTCATGTGCATCTGCATGAAACCCGCCACGAAATCGAGGAAAGTCTCAAGCAGCACGGCGTGCGCCCCCTCGAGCGGTTGCGCCGCCTCGGGCTGCTCGGGCCGCAACTGATCGCCGTGCATGCCGTACATCTCGAATCAGGCGAGATCGATCTGCTGGCTCATGAAGGCTGCCATGTCGCCCACTGCCCGACGTCGAACCTGAAACTCGGCAGCGGCATCGCTCCCGTGCCTGCGCTGCAGTCTCGCCGCGTGAATTTCGGCCTTGGCACCGATGGTGCTGCTTCCAACAATTGCCTCGACCTGTTTCGGGAAATGCGTCATGCCGCATTGCTGGCTAAGGGGGTGAGCGAGAACGCAGAGGCGCTGGATGCCCATGCGGCCCTCCATGCGGCCACTCTTGGGGGAGCGCGGGCGCTGGGACTGGATGAGCGAATTGGGTCCCTGCTGCCCGGCAAGGCGGCCGATCTGTGCGCCGTGCGCCTCGATGAATGGTTGCTCCAGCCGTGTTTTGACCCCGCCTCGCATCTTGTCTATGCGGCCGGACGCGAACAGGTCACGCATACATGGGTGGCGGGGAAACTGGTAATGAGCGGCGGCGTTCCGGCGCAAATCGACATTTCACAATTGCTTGACATCACAGGTTTGTGGCATACTCGCCTGACGTCTTGAAGCGATCGCCGCGATCAGGAAAATAATGAAATGCCAGATTCCGTCACACTTAAACCCAACAAGGGGGGGAACATGATCACTAGCGCCAAACATTCTCTGCTGCTCGCCACTCTGCTCGGACTTTCCGTTTCCGCCCTCGCCCAGACGGCCGGGATCGACATGAAAGGCACCGTCGGTTACGTCATCGACCAGCGCGGGTCAGTCGTAAAAAGCGGTACCGGCCTTTGCTGGCGCACCGGTTACTGGACCCCGGCCATGGCCGTCGAAGAATGTGATCCGGATCTGGTAAAGAAAGCTGCGCCTGCCGCCGCTACCTCCAAAGCAGCAGCGCCTGTTGCTGCTGCCCCCAAGCCTGCTGCACAGAAGGTGACGCTGGCCGCCGACGCCCTGTTTGATTTCAACAAGGCCACCCTGCGCGCCGAAGGTCAGGCCAAGCTCGACAAACTTGCCGGCGACGTCAAGAACATCAAGCTGGAAGTGATCATTGCCGTTGGCCATGCCGACCGCTTTGGTACCGACGCCTACAACCAGAAGCTCTCCGAGAAGCGCGCCGAAGCCGTCAAGGCCTATCTGGTGAGCAAGGGCATCGAGCCGAATCGCGTCTACACTGAAGGCAAGGGCAAGAAGCAGCCGATCACCAAGGCCGATCAGTGCAAGGGCGCCAAGAGCAAGAAGACCATCGATTGCCTGCAACCCGATCGTCGCGTCGAAATCGAAGTCATCGGCACCAAGACTCAGTAATATCGCCTGACTCCGGGAAAAGCCCTGCCCCGCAGGGCTTTTTTCGTTTACCGGGAATGCCTTAATGAACGCAACAAGCAACGCTGACCCACGCGAACTGGACAAATTCGGCGACGTCGCCCACCGCTGGTGGGATCCGAACTCCGAATTCCGTCCCCTGCACGACATCAATCCTGCTCGAGTGGCCTGGATCGACGGTCACGCCGGACTCAAGGGAAAGCAGGTGATCGATGTTGGCTGCGGCGGCGGGCTGCTCAGTGAAGGCATGGCGGCTCTGGGCGCACAAGTCACCGGGATCGACCTGTCCGAGCGGGCACTCAGCATCGCCCGCCTGCACCTCTACGAAAGCGGGCATGCCATCGACTATCGGCTTGTCTCGGCCGAGGCCATGGCGGAAGAAAGTCCTTCGCGTTTCGACTTCGTCACCTGCCTTGAAATGCTGGAGCATGTGCCTGATCCGGCCAGCGTGGTTGCCGCCTGCGCCACTCTGGTGAAGCCCGGTGGGCAGGTATTTTTGTCCACCATCAACCGCAATCCAAAAGCCTATCTGCTCGCGGTGGTCGGCGCCGAATACATCTTCAACCTGCTTCCACGCGGTACCCACGACTACACGCGCTTCCTCAAACCGGCCGAACTTGCACGCCTGTGCCGCTCAGCAGGACTCGAAGTGCTCGAAATCACCGGCTTGCGCTACAACCCGCTCAAGCGCGATGCGTCGATCGGCGCGGACACTGATGTGAATTACCTGCTTCGAGCCCGACGCAATGCCTGAAGCGGTACTTTTCGACCTCGACGGCACCCTGGCCGACACTGCGCCCGATTTGGGTGGCGCCTTGAATCAGTTGCTGCTGGAGCAAGGCCGCGCCCCGCTATCGATGGAGCAATTGAGGCCACATGTGTCGTCAGGCGCCCGCGGCATGATCGGCGCCGGTCTTGGCATGACCCTCGGCACCCGCCTGTTCGAAGGTATGGCAGAGCACCTCGATGACCTCGAAAAGCAAGGAATCCCCTGGGGTATTGTCACCAACAAGTCACAGCGTTTCGCGATTCCCCTGATGGAAGGGCTCGGCTTGCGCCAACGCAGTCTCTGCATCGTCTGCGGCGACAGTGCCCAGCGCTCCAAGCCCCATGCCCACCCCATGCAGCTAGCCAGCGCCGTGATCGGCATCGCGGCAACGGACTGCATCTATGTCGGCGATGACGAGCGCGATGTAATCTCCGGTCGTGCGGTCGGCATGAAGACCGTCATTGCGGCTTGGGGCTATCTGGGGGATGGCAAGCCTCCGGCGGCGTGGGGGGCCGATGCGATTGCCGCGTCGCCGCACGATATTCTCGGCATTGCTACGGCAAACCGCTAGAATCCGGCTTGTAATTCGCAGATCAGGCACTATCTGGTTTGCACCATGCAAGGGGGCGACAAGGCTTCGACATGGGTGACAAAGCATGCAGGGCATACCGAGGATCCGGGTACCTCGTAAATCCATCTGGAACGCACTAACTGCAACGACGAGCGTTTCGCTCTAGCCGCTTAACAGCGGCTGGCTTCCGAACTGGTTTGCTTCTGGACCAGGTAGCGCAAGCTACATCGGAATCATATACAGGAGATAAGGCTGTGCGGAGTCGCGATGCACAGTTCGAAAATCAAGCGAATCGCCTTCAACCAGCCTGCCCGTCGGCGGGTTGCGGGTTAAATCAAACGACACGGCTAAGTATGTAGAACTGTCTGTGGCGCACTTATGGACGCGGGTTCAATTCCCGCCGCCTCCACCATTTCACGATCCAACGTAGTCCAATGCAGTCCAAAGAAGGCCGGAAAACCTAATTAAAACAAGGTTTCCTGCCTTTTTTACGCCCATGGCCATCCGATAGCATCCATTGACAGCCAGCCCTAACTGGGGCCAGAATTCGGGTAAACAGTGGATCCGTAAAAGTGAGATGGCCCCAATGAAGCTGACTGACGAAGTGATCAACACAGCACGGCATGGCGTCAAGCCAACCAAGCTGACTGATGGACATGGGTTATACGTTCTGCTATCGCCCACTGGGGGAAAGTGGTGGCGGTTCAAATATCGGTTTTGCGACAAGCACAAGCAATTTTCTCTCGGCGTCTATCCCAAAGTATCGATTACCGAGGCGCGGGCCAAGCATGCTATCTACCGCGCGATGCTTGCCGAAGGTACTGATCCTTGCGCGTACGTCCAGGCTGAAAAAGCGGAACGGAAGGCAGAAATGGCGCGACAACTGGCGCGAAACCGCTTCATGCTCGACAGTAACGGAAACCTCTATCTTCACCTCGGAAATCGTCGAATAATCCTTAGCGCTGCTGAAACCATCGACTTGCGCAGTTTTCTCAACACGAACCAAAACGTAATCTCGAAGGGCAAGTGGTGGCGTTTTAAGTACCGCTTCGATGGCAAGGAAAAGCGCATGTCTTTGGGTGTCTATCCGGATGTATCGCTGAAGGATGCACGACAACGAAGAGACGAGGCCCGCAAACTTGTTGCTGCCGGCGTTGATCCTGGTGAGAATCGGAAAGCCCAAAAACTGGCCCGCTCCGATCTGGCGGCGCATAGTTTCGAAGTGGTGGCCCGCGAGTGGTTCGCGAAGTACAAACCCAGTTGGACCGAAGGCCATAGCAGCAAGATAATCGCGCGGCTGGAGCGGGACGTGTTTCCATGGATCGGCTACCGCCCCATAGCTGAGTTGAAGGCCCCTGAGTTGCTAGTGTAGTGTTGCGTTCTTGATGAAACTTATATCAATTTCTCTTCTCCAATGCACAATACGTGCAGAGTGGAGAAGTAAATGCGAGTTGCCCCCG
>JAPLRA010000301.1 GCA_026399445.1 Sulfuritalea sp. | reverse complement strand
CTCGGCCAAGCCCTGCTGTTGCGCGCCCGCAATGCCATCGCCGCCCGACTCAAGCAGCCGACGGAGCCGGAAGCGGATCATCCCGCGCTGGCCCGGCCCGGCGCCACTTTCGTCACGCTGACGCAGAACGGCGAATTGCGCGGCTGCATCGGCTCGCTCGAAGCGCACCGTCTGCTCGATCAGGATGTGCGCGCCAACGCCGTCACCGCGGCCTTCAGCGATCCCCGCTTCCCGCCGCTGACGCTGGCCGAGTTGCCGCATACCCGAGTCGAGGTTTCGCTGTTGACAGCGCCGCAGCCGATGAGCTTCAGCAGCGAAGCCGACGCCCTGCGCCAATTGCGCCCCAATGTGGATGGCGTCATCCTGATTGCAGGACAGCGACGCAGCACCTTCCTGCCGCAAGTCTGGGAGCAGTTGCCCGAGCCGCGCCTGTTCATGGCCCACCTCAAGCAGAAGGCCGGACTGCCGGGCGACTGGTGGTCTTCCGAAGTGGAACTGCAACGCTACGAGGTGCAGAAATGGAAAGAAGCCACGATCCGATAGAGGGCGTGCCCGCCCGCTGGTGGCATCGCATCGAGGATGGCCGCATCCAGTGCGACCTCTGTCCGCGCAATTGCAAGTTGCACGAAGGCCAGCGCGCGGCCTGCTTCGTGCGCGCCATGCAGGGCGGCGAGATGCTGCTCACCACCTACGGCCGCAGCTCGGGCTTCTGCATCGACCCGGTCGAGAAGAAGCCGCTCAACAACTTCTATCCCGGCTCCAGCATCCTGTCATTCGGAACCGCCGGCTGCAACCTCGCCTGCAAGTTCTGCCAGAACTGGGACATCTCGAAGTCACGCGACATGGATCGCCTGATGGACGACGCCACACCGCAAGCGATTGCGCTCGCGGCGCAGAAGAACGGCGCGAAGAGCGTGGCCTTCACCTACAACGACCCGGTGATCTTCGCCGAGTACGCGATGGACACCGCCGACGCCTGCCATGCGCTGGGCGTCAAGACCGTCGCCGTCACCGCCGGCTACATGCACCTCGACCCGGCGCGCGAGTTCTATTCGAAGATGGACGCCACCAACGTCGACCTGAAAGGCTTCACTGACGACTTCTACGTGAACCTCTGCGGCGGACACCTGCAGCCCGTGCTCGATCTGCTGGCGATGGTCCATCACGAAACCGATTGCTGGCTGGAACTGACCACGCTGCTGATTCCCGGCAAGAACGATGGCGATGCGGAACTCAAGGCGCTGTCCGCCTGGGTGGCGAAGGAACTCGGGCCCGATGTGCCGCTGCATTTCAGCGCCTTCCACCCCGACTGGAAAATGGACGACATTCCCGCCACGCCGCAGGCGACGCTCACCCGCGCCCGGGGCATCGCGATGGAGGCCGGGCTGCATTACGTCTACACCGGCAACGTGCATGACAAGGCCGGCGACGCCACCTACTGCCCCGGCTGCGGCAAAGCGGTGATCGAGCGCGACTGGTACCGCATCCTCGGTTACGAGCTTGACGACAGCGGGCATTGCCGCCATTGCGACACCGCGATTGCGGGGCGTTTCGGTGTATTCGACAAGCCCTTCGGTCCGCAGCGAATTCCGGTCAGACTGCACGTCGGCGCCTGAAGCGAGTCGTCGTTGCACTAGCGCCGACTTTCATATGCCCGGCAACACCGAAGCACCGCCCGCAACCGGCCAAGCGGAACTACGCAGCATGGCAATAGCGTGAAACCGTTCGACTGCTTTGCTGCGGACATCAGCCATTGGACGTGAGCGTGTTCCTCGCATATCGTGCACGCATTGCTGTTCGAAGACTGAAATCATGAATTTGAAGGAAGGTTTTTCCAAGCCCGGCGTACCTGCGGCACTCGGAGCGGCCCTGCTATTTGGCGCGGGAACACCGCTTGCGAAATGGCTGCTCGAGCTGTAAGTCCGTGGTTGTTGGCTGGCTTGCTTTATCTTGGCTCAGGCATTGGACTAACGCTGTATCGGCGCGTGATCCATGCGCCAACTGTTCATCTTCCTCGAAATGAGGTGTCTTGGTTCGCCGGCGCAATACTGGCGGGTGGCATCGTCGGCCCAGTGCTACTGATGATCGGCTTGGCCGGCATGCCAGCGTCGGGGGCATCCCTCTTGTTAAATGCCGAAGGCGTCTTTACCGCGCTGCTGGCGTGGTTCGCTTTCAAGGAGAATTTCGACCGACGAATTGCCCTGGGCATGGGGGCCATCGTGACCGGTGCGTTCATCCTGAGCTGGCCGGGAGAAGCCCGGTTCGCCGGGTTGTGGCCGACGCTGGCTATCCTTGGTGCCTGCCTGGCTTGGGGTATAGACAACAATCTGACACGCAAGATTTCGCTTACCGATGCGACGTGGATTGCCTCCGTGAAAGGCCTCGTGTCCGGTGCCGTGAATTTGATACTAGCCTTCTTGCTAGGCGCTTCCATTCCGGCACTTCCCAACTTGGCCGGTGCAATGGTGGTGGGTTTTCTTGCCTATGGCGTGAGTTTGGCTCTATTCGTTCGGTCGCGCCGTTCTTCGGTGCCTTGCTGGCCTTGCTGATGGGCGAACCCGTAACGGCGCCGCTACTCTTGGCTGGTGCCTTGATGGCGCTAGGCACCTGGTTGCACCTGACAGAACATCATGAACACGAACACGCCCACGAAGCAGTGTGGCATGACCATGAGCACATTCATGACGAGCACCATCAGCATGAGCATGACGATGGGGAGGCAGTTGGGACCAAACATCACCATGTGCACCGGCACCAACCGATGACGCATAGACATCCACACTTTCCGGACTCCCACCACCGGCAACACACTCATTGACCGTGGCGGCTTCCGGCTTTTCTTCGGAAACCGCGGTGGATCAGGGCTGCGACGGCCCGGATGGAGGATCGGGCGGCGGCCCTGTCGTCGCTCTCAGGTTTTGTCGCACGAAACCGATGTGGCCGCGCAATCCGTAAAAGAGATCGCCGAAGGACGCGGGAATCGCGATACGGTTTACGGCAGCTTCGATGTGGTCGAGCTGCCGCAGCAACTCTTCGCGCCGATCCTCGCCTGCCGACGGCTTGAACGCATCGCGCTCCAGTTCCAGCAGCACGCGGTACCAGCGATAGATGCGGGACTCGATGCGCCAGCGGTAGATTGCCGGTGCAATCTTCACGGCCGGCACGAGCAGCAGCACAAGCGGCACCAGAATGGCAAGAACCCGTGCGATCAGGCTGGCCAGCCAGAAGGGAAACGTGCGGTAGAGGAAGCTCTTGCCGGAGGCATAGTAGCGACTGGCGTCCGGGCTGGCGCGAAACTCGCCATCCTGCGCGGCGGGAAACTCGCCGCGTTTGCGGAAGATCCCGGCGGAACCATGGACCTCGCGCGCGGCTTCCAGGATCAGATCGGACAAGGCCGGATGCAGGGAATCCCGGGCGACGAGCTGCACCGTCGGACCGATCAGCGTCAGATCCCTGGATGGAATGTCCAGGCCGAAATCGAGCGCGCCTCGCGGCAATTGGAGCTTGTTCAGGGTGTTGATGCGCCGGACATAGGCTTCGGCCTGGACGAAGCTGAACAACTGGACGTCTTGATCTCGCAGCAAGTCGCGCATGACGCTGCTCGCCGTCGAGTCGCCCATCAGGAAGACCGCGTCGACGCGCCCTGCTCTCAACTCCTTTGCGGGATTGTCGAGATCCGTTTCATCGAGCCGAGTGTCTTCGCCGGGAACAATGCCGTTGCCCTTGAGCAGGGTCAGGGCGAGGGTATGCGTGCCGCTGCCCGGCGGACCGATGTTCAGGCGGCGGCCCTTGAACTCCGACAGCAACTGGCGCGGCGCCCCGGTATGGAACACCATCAGCGGCTGGAAGGAAACGCTTCCGAGTGAAATCAGGTTGTCGAACCGAACCTCCCGGGCCTCGCCGCCGAGGACGAAACCGATATCGACAGCTGCCTTCGGATCGGCAAGTTTCCCGAGATTCTCCGAGGACCCGTCGGAAGGCAGAATCTTCAGCGTGACGCCCTCGCGGGCGAGGATCTTCTGGTACTTCTCCGCATTGCGCTGGAAAGTGCTGCCCGCGGGCCCGCTGATGATGGTGAGGCTGCGCGGCGCCGCCGTGTTGAGGAAAATGTAGGCCCCGACACTCACCGCCAGACCGACGACGACAATGACCCCCATGGACATCACCAGCCCGCGTCCGAAGAGCGCTTCGAGCCGAGACACTGCCCTGCCCAGATAGATTTTCGGAGATACCATGAACGCCTGCGCCGCACCGGAAGCCAATCGATTGAAGGGATTCTACGACGGGTGCCGAAAACACAGCGCGAATGATAAGCTCGCCGCGGTACTGACCCGGAGCCCACCATCATGCTGATCAACTGCGTCGCCTACCAGGATGGCCGCAAGCTGGCTGATCTCGACATCGAGCAGATCAGCGACTATCTGCAACGGCCCGACTGCTTCGTCTGGGTCGCCCTGCGCGATGGAACACACGAAGAACTGGAGAAGATGCGCGAGGAGTTCTCGTTGCACCCGCTCGCCGTCGAGGATGCCCACAACGGCCACCAGCGGCCCAAGATCGAGGAGTATGGCTACGGCGAAAGCCTGTTTGCGGTGGTTCATTCGCTCGAGCCGCAAGGTGGCGAGATAACGGTCGGCGAGGTCGATATCTTCGTCGGCAAGAACTTCGTGCTGTCGGTGCGCAACCGCAGCAGCCAGACTTTGCTCGGCGTGCGCGAACGCTGCGAACGCGAGCCCGAGTTGCTGAAGCAGGGCGCCGGCTTTGTGCTTTACGCCATCATGGATGCCGTCGTTGATCGCTATTTTCCGCTGATCGACGCCATCGAATCGGAACTGGAAGCCGTCGAGGAGCACATTTTCGCCAAAGGCATGGCGCGTTCGAACATCGGACGCCTGTATGACCTGAAGCGCCGCGTGATGCTGCTCAAGCACGCTGTGGCGCCACTCATGGAGGCCGTCGGCAAACTCACCAGCGGCCGCGTGCCGCCGGTCTGCGTGAACAGCCGCGACTATTTCCGCGATGTTTATGACCATCTGGTCCGCATCAACGCCCAGCTCGAAACCGTCCGCGACACCATCGCCACGGCGATCCAGGTCAGCCTTTCTTCGGTAGCCATCGAGCAGAGCGACGTGGCCAAGAAACTCGCCGCCTGGGCTGGGATATTTGCCACCGCTACCGCCTTTGCCGGCATCTGGGGCATGAACTTCAAGGCCATGCCCGAATTGCAATGGGAATACGGCTACCCGATGGCGCTGAGCATTATCGTCGGCGTCTGCTCCATGCTCTTCATCCGCTTCCGACGCATGGGCTGGCTGTAAGCGGCTCAAGCAGGCACTGCCGGCGCGTATAATCGCGCGCCTTCGTGCTGTTCGCTGGTCTGTCCCTGCCTTGACTCCCCTGCTGTCCCTCCCTGCACTACCCAAACCGGGCCAACGCCTCGACTTGCCGCCGCTGGCGGCCTCCGCCGACGCGCTGGCGCTGGCACAACTCGCCCGGCCCGGCCAACTGCTGGCGGTGGTGACCGCGAGCCCACTCGAAGCGCAGCGCCTCGCCGAAGAAATCGCCTGGTTTCAACCTGATCTACGCGTGCATCTGCTGCCGGACTGGGAAACCCTGCCTTACGACAATTTCTCACCGCATCAGGACCTGATCTCGGAACGGCTGGCAACCCTGTACGCCGTATCGCGCAGCGAATGCGAAGTGCTGATCGCCGCAGCATCGACGGCTATCACGCGCCTCCCGCCGCCGGCTTTTCTCGCCGGCCACACCTTCTTCATGAAGAAGGGCGAGCGGCTCAACCTCGACAAGCTGCGCGCGCAACTCACGCTGGCCGGCTATCAGCATGTCACTCAGGTCGTCGCCGCCGGCGAATACAGCGTGCGTGGCGGCCTGGTCGATCTGTTCCCGATGGGCACGCAACTGCCTTATCGCATCGAACTGTTCGACGACGAGGTGGAAACCATCCGCAGCTTCGACGTCGATTCCCAGCGCACCCTTTACCCGGCGATGCCTCGCGCGTCAGCCTGTACAAGGATGTCTCGAACGGCATCCTGCCCGCCGGCATCGAGTACTACCTGCCACTGTTTTTCGACGCCACGGCGACGCTGTTCGACTATCCGCCGCAGGATGCAACGCAGCTGCTGCATGGTGACGTCCCCGCCGCCATCGCCGAGTTTTGGACTGACCTGCAAGGCCGCTAAAAGATGCTCGGCGGCGACCGGTCGCGCCCGGTGCTACCGCCGGCAGAGCTGTTCCTGCGCGACGAGGAGTTCTTCGTCACCGCCAAACTGCGGCCCCAGCTCTGCCTGAAAGTCGGCGCTGGTGGTACGGCGACCCTGCCTGTGCTGGCTGTGGACCGCAAGGCCGACGATCCGCTGGCCGCCTTGCGCGGATTTCTCGGCTTGCATGCCGGTCGCGTGCTGCTACTGGCCGAATCACCCGGACGGCGCCA
This sequence comes from Sulfuritalea sp., assembly GCA_026399445.1. Lineage (GTDB taxonomy): Bacteria > Pseudomonadota > Gammaproteobacteria > Burkholderiales > Rhodocyclaceae > Sulfuritalea. The sequence continues at coordinate 1,104 of JAPLRA010000301.1, read as the reverse complement.
GACGCTGAACGACTACCTGATCGAGTACAACTTATCGGCTGTCCCCTGCGAGAGCTTCGCGGCCTTTCTTGCCAGCGATGAAGCCTTCATGCTCGGCGTCGGCCCGCTCTCCGGCGGCTTCCTTCTCGACGGTATCGCGACCGTCACGGAGAACGAGCTGTACGCGGCCACCGCAAGGCCGCGGGGACGTCGATCCGATGCCCGCCGCGCGAATCTCGAAGGCTGGCTGCGCGATCTGTCCGAACTCAAGGTCGGCGACCCGGTGGTGCACGAGAGCCACGGCATCGGACGCTACCTTGGCCTGCTGCATATGGATTTCGGCGAGGGCGACACGGAATTCCTGCACCTCGAATATGCCGACGGCGCAAAACTCTATGTGCCCGTCGCGCAATTGCAGGTCATTTCGCGCTACAGCGGCGCCGACCCGGAATCGATCCAGTTGCACACCCTCGGCTCCGGCCAGTGGGAAAAGGCCAAGAAGAAAGCCGCCGAGCAGGTGCATGACACCGCCGCCGAACTGCTGCACCTGTACGCGCAACGCGCGCTGCGCGAGGGCCACAAGTTCAGCTTCAAACAGCATGATCTCGAAGCCTTCGCCGACGGCTTCGGCTTCGAGGAAACACCCGACCAGCAGACCGCGATCAACGCCGTGATCGACGACATGAAGTCGGGCAAGCCGATGGACCGCCTGGTCTGCGGCGATGTCGGCTTCGGCAAGACCGAAGTCGCGATGCGCGCCGCCTTCGTCGCGGTGGCCGACGGCAAGCAGGTCGCCATCCTGTGCCCGACCACGCTACTGGCCGAACAGCATTACCAGAACTTCAGCGACCGCTTTGCCAATTGGCCAATCAAGATTGCGGAAATTTCCCGCTTCAAATCGGCCAAGGAGCAGGATGAAGCCGTGGCACTGCTCGGCCAGGGCAAGATCGACATCCTGATCGGTACCCATCGCCTGCTGCAGAAGGACGTCAAATTCGAGCGCCTCGGCCTCATCATCATCGACGAGGAACACCGCTTCGGCGTGCGCCAGAAGGAGGCGTTGAAGGCGCTGCGCGCTTCGGTGGATGTGCTGACGCTGACGGCAACGCCGATCCCGCGCACGCT
>JAPLRA010000166.1:23189-34231 GCA_026399445.1 Sulfuritalea sp. | reverse complement strand
ATAATGAACGCAGCGTCGATCAGGCCGACCAGAAGGAACATCTTGGTTTGCAGGGTGTTCATCAGTTCCGGCTGACGCGCCGAAGCTTCGAGAAAGCGGCTACCCATGATGCCGATGCCAATACATGCGCCAGCAGCGCCGAGACCGATGATGAGACCGGCGGCAAGAGCTACAAAACCAACGAGTTGATGCATGACGACTCCTTTAGTAACAGATTTGAGGTGATAAAGATTGATGCAGAGAATTAATGGGTTTCGTGCGCCTGGCCGATGTAGACCAGTGTCAACATCATGAAAATGAAAGCCTGAAGCGTGATGATCAGAATATGAAAAATGGCCCAGATGGTTCCGGCGACAACGCCGCCCACCCACAGCAAGGCGCCTGACGCAGTTCCGGCCCAGGCCGCACCCATCAGGGCGATCAGCATGAAAATCAGTTCGCCGGCATACATGTTGCCGAACAGTCGCATGCCGTGCGACACGGTCTTGGCAACGAACTCGATCATCTGCATGGCGAAGTTGATCGGCCAAAGCACCGGATGGGCGCCGAAGGGAGCGGTAAACAACTCGTGGATCCAACCACCGATGCCCTTGATCTTGATGCTGTAGTAAATGCAGAGCAGCAACACGCCAAGCGACATGCCCAAAGTGGCATTCAGGTCGGCGGTCGGCACGATACGCAAATAGGCATGGGAGGCATCATGACCAGTAGCGGCGTAGACACCGCCCCATAGCTTCGGCAACAGATCCAACGGCAGCAGATCCATCGCGTTCATGAAGAAGATCCAGATAAACACAGTCAAAGCCACGGGAGCGATGAAAGTGCGATCGCCATGCACGATGGACTTGGATTGCGATTCGACCATTTCGACCAGGATTTCGACGGCAGCCTGAAAGCGTCCGGGTACGCCAGAGGTGGCTTTTGCCGCGGCACGCGCAAGTATCAGCACGGCCAATAGTCCCAGCGAAACGGACCAGAACAGGGTATCCAGATGGAAAACCGACCAATCGACCAGAGCAGCCTGCTTGTGGCCCAGGCTGTTCAGGTGAGTCAGGTGGTGAACGATGTATTCCGATGCGTTCGGAGCGTGCTCGGCTGCCATGGTCTGTCAGGCCTTAATCAATATCACAAACAGATTCGCTTTCAGCGCAACGAACATGCCGGCCAGCAATGCCAGCCAGTGCAAGTCCCGATACGCCCCCGCCACAATCACGAGCAACGCCAGCGTTGCCGCGACCTTGATGAATTCACCTACAAAAAACCTGCCGACCGAAGCCCTGCCACTACGTGCTGCCGCCCACAGACTCAAGGCAAAGAACAGGTTCGGAATTACTATCGCCGCACCACCCAATCCTGCTGACACCGCCCCATCCGGCCCGACCCAAAACCACGCAAGCCCGACAGCGATAAGTGTTGCGACGCTTTGATGAAATACAGCCCTAAACATCTAGTAGACCAGGCCGCTTCCAAAAGCCCGCGAATATAGGCGATTGATCATGGGTTGTCAAATGATTTATGGTGCAGCGCGCCATGAAATTTCATTAACGAAAGCCATACAAGAACTGGCGCGGCGAAATCTTCTCGGCACGAGCGTTTTGGCGAGAATAGTCCTGGCGGTCTAGTCGAGCCGGGAGAGCAGGCCGTCGAGCTGATCGAGGCTGCCAAAACGGATAGTCAGACTGCCGCCCCCCTTGCGATTAGCACTAATCTTGACCGTGGCTCCTAGGCGGTCCGACAGCTCTTCTTCCAGTCGGAGCAGATCGCGATCCGGCTTCTTGTCGCTGCCCTTTTTAGCCGGCGGATTCAGTTCGCGGGCGACCAGACGTTCTGTCTCCCGTACCGAATAACCCTTGTCCGCAACCAGGGCAGCGATCCTGGTCTGCTCGCTCTTGGACAAGGGCAACAGCGACCTGGCATGACCCATCTCGATGTCACCGGCCATCAGCATGTCCTGTGCCGGCTTCGCCAGCTGGAGCAGGCGCAGCAGATTGGAGGCCGCCGAACGGGAGCGGCCGACGGCGTCCGCTGCCTGCTGATGAGTCATCTCGAATTCGTCGATCAGGCGCTGAATGCCGGCGGCTTCCTCGAGCGGATTCAGATCTTCGCGCTGAATGTTTTCGATCAGCGACATGGCCAGCGCGGCATCGTCGGGAATATCCCTGATCAGCACCGGCACTTCCGACAAACCGGCTATCTGGGCTGCGCGCCAACGCCTCTCACCCGCGATGATCTCGAAGCGGCCGCTATCCACCGGCCGCACGGAAATCGGCTGAATCAGGCCCTGAGCCTTGATCGACGCGGCCAACTCCTCGAGCGACCCAGGATCCATGCGGGTACGTGGCTGATACTTCCCCGGTTGCAGGGCGCCAACCGCGAGCATGTCCTGACGCTGCGCGTCAGGAGTGTTGTTGGCGGCCAACAGAGCATCCAGCCCACGACCCAGGCCTTTTTGTTTTGGTGGATTCACGACTAGTCCTTCCAGGAATTGACACGATCAATCATTTCAACGGCGAAGGCCATGTAGGCCTGCGCACCCTTTGCGGCTTTGTCGAACAGGACGCCCGGTACACCATAACTGGGCGCCTCGGCAAGGCGCACGTTGCGCGGCACCAGGGTCTTGAACACCTTGTCACCAAAATGCTCTTCCAACTGCGCCGAAACCTGGGTAGACAGCGTATTCCGCGGGTCATACATGACACGCAGCAAGCCGATGATCTTGAGTTCGCGATTCAGGTTGGCATGCACCTTCTTGATGGTGTTCACCAAGTCCGACAGGCCTTCCAGCGCGTAGTACTCACACTGCATCGGAATGATGACTCCATGCGCTGCGCATAACCCGTTCAAGGTCAGCATCGACAGCGAGGGTGGGCAATCGATCAGAACGAAGTCGTAATCAGCTTTGTGTGCCGCCAAGGCCGCCTTCAGCCTCATTTCCCGCGAGTCGAGATCCACCAGCTCGACTTCGGCGCCCGCCAGGTCGCGGTTGGCCGGCAACACGTCGAATTTGCCGGAAGGCGATGTTACCCGCGCCTCTTCCAGAGTCGCCAACTGAAGCAACACCTGATAGACGGATGACTTCAAGCTTCGCTTGTCGACCCCGCAGCCCATCGTAGCGTTGCCCTGAGGATCAAGATCGACCAGCAGGGTGCGCTGGCCGCTGGCCGCCAGCGCTGCGGCGAGGTTGACGGACGTGGTGGTTTTCCCCACGCCGCCCTTTTGATTGGCTACTGCAAATATGTGCATCGTCAGACTCTCTCAAGAACAATCAGGTGGCGTTGTACATCCAGGCCCGGAACAGTCAGCCGGGTGCATTCCAGCACCGCCCAGCCCGACGGCAAGCGGTTCATTTCGTCTTCCGGGGCCAAGCCCTTCATGGCATACAGCCGGCCGTTCGGCGCTGGCAAGTGACCCGCTAGACGTATGAAATCGGTCAAGTCGGCAAAAGCACGCGAGATGACAGCATCGAACTGCCCGCCCGGCAAGTCTTCGACACGCCCGCCGTGAACGGTAACATTCGACAGGCCTAATTCAATCTTGGCCTGGCGCTGAAATGCCGACTTCTTTTCTACCGCCTCGATAAGAGTCGTGTCGAGATCCGGCCGTGCAATGGCCAGCGGGATTCCAGGCAATCCGGCACCGCTGCCGACATCAGCCCAGCGCCGTCCCGCCAACGCCGACTCCGGTAAGACCGGCAACACGGAGAGCGAATCAAGCAGGTGCTGGGTGACCATATCCTTTTCGTCCCGGATCGCGGTCAGGTTGTAGGTGCTGTTCCATTTCTTCAGCAGCGCGACATAGGCCAGCAGCCTCGACTGAGCTGACCCAGACAGGTCAAGCCCCAGTGCGGCAAGCCCCTCTTGCAACCTGCCGGCCAGATTCATGCCGCGCGGCGCCTCTTCAAATGCACCAGCAGCAAAGAGATCGCCGCCGGCGTCATGCCTTGCAGGCGCGACGCCTGCCCCAGCGTTTGCGGCCGCCCTTGGGCGAGCTTCTGCCTCACCTCGAAGGACAGCCCGTGTACCTCGGCGTAATCAATGTCGCTCGGTAAAGGCATCGACTCGTGCGCGAGACTCTTTTCAACCTCGTCTTTTTGGCGCTCGATATAGCCCTGATACTTTGCCTGAATCTCCACCTGTTCGACTACTTCGGATGCAGTAGCAGCATCGCCCGCCCCCGGCAAAGTCAGCAAACTGGAGTAGCTGACTTCCGGCCGGCGCAGCAGATCGAACAGCCGGTATTCGCGTTCCATTGGCTGCCCCAGCACACGCACGGCATCCGCCTCCGGCAACTGGCGCGGATTGACCCATGTACTTTTCAGGCGCTCGGTTTCACGGCCCACGGCGTCACGTTTGCGATTGAATGCCTCCCAGCGCAGATCGTCTACCAGGCCCAGCTCACGGCCGATTTCAGTCAGGCGCATATCGGCGTTGTCCTCGCGCAAGGACAAACGGTATTCGGCACGACTGGTAAACATCCGGTAGGGTTCGGAGACACCGCGCGTAATCAAGTCGTCCACCAGCACGCCGAGATAAGCCTGATCCCGCCGCGGCGACCATGCCGGCAACTGTTTGGCGCATCGCGACGCATTGATGCCGGCCAACAGACCTTGCGCCGCAGCTTCTTCGTAGCCCGTCGTGCCGTTGATTTGCCCGGCGAAAAAGAGCCCCGCCACAGACTTGGTTTCCAGGCTGTCCTTGAGATTGCGCGGATCGAAATAGTCGTATTCGATGGCATAGCCGGGGCGCGTGATATGGGCGTTCTCGAGCCCGCGGATGGAGCGCACCAAAGCCAGCTGAACATCGAACGGCAGACTGGTGGAGACGCCCTGCGGATAGATTTCGTGGGTATCGAGGCCTTCCGGCTCAAGAAAGATCTGGTGGCTATCCTTGCCGGAAAAGCGGTGAATCTTGTCCTCGATCGACGGGCAGTAGCGCGGCCCGACACCCGCGATGACACCGGTAAACATCGGCGACCGATCCAGCCCCGAACGAATGATGTCGTGGGTTCGGCTATTGGTCTGCGTAATCCAGCAAGGCAACTGCCGCGGATGCTGTTCCCGCGAGCCCATGAACGAAAACACCGGCATCGGATCATCTCCCGGCTGCGCCTGGAGCACTGAAAAGTCGATGCTGCGCCCGTCGAGTCGGGGGGGCGTACCGGTCTTGAGGCGGCCAACCGGAAGATGGATTTCCTTCAGGCGCTCGGCCAGGGAAATGGCCGCAGGATCGCCAAAGCGTCCGGCCCGGTAGTTGGCGAGTCCGACATGGACCAAGCCATTGAGGAATGTCCCGGCGGTCAGCACTACCGCGGGCGCCTCGAAGCGGATGCCCAGCTGCGTCACCACGCCAGTGACACGGTCGCCAGCAAGAATCAGATCATCCACCGCCTGCTGGAACAGCGTCAGATTCGGATGGTTTTCCAGGCGATTGCGGATTGCCTGTTTGTAGAGTTGGCGGTCAGCCTGAGCCCGGGTCGCACGCACTGCAGGACCCTTTGACGCGTTGAGAATGCGAAATTGGATGCCGGCCTCGTCGGTCGCTCCCGCCATCGCACCACCGAGCGCATCCACCTCCTTGACTAGGTGCCCCTTGCCTATTCCCCCAATCGACGGGTTGCAGGACATGGCGCCCAGAGTCTCGATGTTGTGTGTCAGCAGCAGAGTCCGCGCGCCGGAACGAGCAGCAGCCAACGCCGCCTCGGTACCCGCGTGGCCGCCACCAATCACAATCACATCGAACGAAGCAGGGAATTGCACGCCACGAGACCAAAACAAAAAGAGGCGCAATCATACGCCTCTCGCTCACAGAACCAAACCACATCTCGTGTTTCACGTGAAACTACCGAACTCGTGTTTCACGTGAAACAAGGTCTCAGTGCTTGCCACCCAGACCGAGATAGGATTCGATCACTTTCGGATCATCGATCAGCTTGTCGCTGGGACCTTCCAATGCAATTTCGCCCGTCTCCAGAACATAGGCGTAGTCGGCCACCTGCAATGCCGCTCGTGCATTCTGCTCGATCAACAGAATGGACACGCCGGTCCTTTTCAAGTCGGCGATAACCCGGAAAATCTCGCGCACGATCAGCGGCGCCAACCCAAGGCTCGGCTCATCCAGCATCAGCAGCTTTGGTTTCGCCATCAGTGCGCGCGCCACTGCCAGCATCTGGCGTTCGCCGCCCGACAAGGTGCCGGCATGCTGCGCCCGCCGCTCCTTGAGCCGCGGAAATATCCGGAACACTTCCGCCATGGTCTGCTCGTGATCCCGGTGACCCATGCGGTGCCGCATGAAGGCGCCTAGCAGCAGGTTGTCTTCGACACTCATATCGCCGAACAGGGCGCGCGACTCGGGCACGAGATTGATGCCGAGCGCGACCATCTGCTCAACCTCGATATCGCCCAGCTCACACCCCTGAAACCTCATCATCCCCCGCGTGCGGGGCAACAAGCCCATGATCGACGACAACATGGTTGTCTTGCCGGCTCCGTTGGGCCCGATCACCGTGACGATCTGCCCTTCGCCTACTTTGATGCTGGCGTGATGCAGCGCCTCGACCTTGCCATACGAAACGCAGAGGTCTTCGACTTCGAGAATGTTCTTCACTTCGCTCATCAATCGACCCCGCCGAGATAGGCCTCCAACACTGCTGGATCACGCTGCACCTCATCGGGCAAACCTTCAGCGATCTTCTCGCCAAACTCCATGACCACCACGCGGTCCGCCAAACCCATTACAAAGTCCATGTCGTGCTCCACCAGCAGGATGCCCATGCCCTCGCCGCGCAACTTGCGAAGCAGCTCTGCCAATGACTGCTTTTCCAGGTAACGCAAACCCGCGGCAGGCTCGTCAAGCAACAACAGGCAAGGATCGGCGCACAATGCGCGAGCAATTTCCAATGTACGTTGCTGACCCAGGGCCAGACTCCCCGCCAACTCGAACATCGAATCCTTCAAGCCGACCCGCTCCACCTGCCGCGCCGCTTCCGCCAGCAACCGCTGCTCCTCCTCGCGCTCGAGATGCAGCATGGCCGGCAACACGCCCTTGCTACCACGCAAGTGCCCGCCGATGGCCACGTTCTCCAGCACGCTCATGGTGGGTAGCAGGCGCACATGCTGAAAGGTGCGACTCATTCCCAGCTTGGCGATCTGGCGCGAGTTCAGGTTTGTCACGACTTCACCGCGAAACCGCACCTCGCCTTTCGTCGGGGGATTCACCCCGGATATGCAGTTGAACATGGTCGATTTGCCGGCACCATTGGGGCCGATCAGGGCCATCACTTCGCCCGCCTTGACGGTGAGACTCATGTTGTTGTTGGCAACCAAACCACCAAACTGCTTGACGACATTTCTTGCCTCAAGCAAGACCAGGCCCGATTCCGGCACGGGTTTTCTCGGCAGAACTTCTCCCTGAGGCACGTCGCGCCGTACCTCGCGTTGCGGTACCAGACGCGCCAGAATTGGCCAAAGACCATCGCGCGCCCGCTGCAATACAACGATCATCATGAGGCCGAAAACAATCATCTCGAAGTTGCCCGAAGCGCCCAACAGCCTTGGCAACCAATCCTGCAACCATTGCTTGAGCACCGTAATGACACCCGCCCCTACCAGCGCGCCCCAGACATGAGCCGAGCCGCCGACGACCGCCATGAACAGATACTCGATGCCGATGTGCAAACCGAACGGAGTCGGATTGACGAAGCGTTGCAAGTGGGCATACAACCAGCCCGAAACACAGGCAAACAAAGCCGCGACGAGAAAGATCACCACCTTCGAGCGGGCGGTATCCACACCCATCGCCTCGGCCATGATCACACCCCCCTTGAGCGCACGAATCGCCCGGCCTTCGCGCGAATCCAGCAGGTTCTGCGTTAGCCACACGGCGCCAAGCACGACAGCCCAGATCACGTAGTAGAACTTCCGGCTCTCTCTCAGCTCGACGCCGAAGACTGACAGCGCCGGAATCCCGGACATCCCGGTGTGGCCACCAAGAAACTCCAGATTGCCAAACAGGAAATAAAGGCTTATGCCCCAAGCGATGGTTCCCAGCGGCAAGTAGTGGCCCGACAGTCTCAAGGTCAGGAAACCAAGGACAAAGGCCACCACGGCGGTCACCAGTAGCCCTGCCAGCAAGCCCACCCAGGGCGAACCGCCCAAACTCGCAGCCCAGCCGGGAAGGTTCTCGGTCGCCGACAAATACGCCGTCGTATAGGCGCCCAAGCCGACGAACGCGGCCTGACCGAAGGACGTCAGGCCGCCCACACCGGTAAGCAGCACCAAGCCCAGCGCAACGATTGCATAGAGGCCAATGTAGTTGAGCAGCGTGACATGGAACTCAGATGCCACCAGCGGAGCAATCAGCAGCAGCCCGAGAAATACCGCCAGTATCAAGCGCGGGCGCATCACTCATCCTCCTCGACATGACGCGTCGTCAGGGAGCGCCAGACCAGCACCGGAATGATCAGCGTGAACACGATCACCTCCTTGAAGGCCGAGGCCCAGAAGGAGGAAAAAGCCTCCAGCAAGCCCACCAGAATCGCGCCTGCAGCCGCAATCGGATAACTGGCCAGCCCACCCACGATGGCGCCCACGAAGCCCTTCAGGCCGATGAGAAAACCCGTGTCGTAATAGATTGTCGTAATCGGCGCGATCAGGATGCCCGAAAAGGCCCCGATCAGAGCCGCCAACAGAAACGAAAGCTTCCCGGCCATCACCGTCGAGATGCCCATGAGACGCGCACCGGTTCGATTCATCGCCGTTGCACGCAAGGCCTTGCCATAAATCGTGCGCTCAAAAAACAACGCGAGGACCACGATCAAGAGCAAACTGGCTCCCACCACCCACAGCGTTTGACCATTGACCGTGACCAGCCCCAGATCAAAGCTTGCATCCGAAAAACTTGGGGTCCGCGATCCCTCGGCGCCGAAGAACAGCAGCCCCAGGCCCACCAACGCAAGATGAACGGCCACTGAAACGATCAACAACACCAACACGCTCGCCTCTGCCAAGGGTTGATAGGCCAAGCGATACATCATGGGTCCCAGCGGTACCACCAGGGCCAGCGCAAGAACAATCTGCGCCAGCAGCGGAAACTCGCTCGGCTTCAACAGGAAAACGACGGCCGCCGCCGCCGCCGGGTAGACCAGGTTCCAACCGACAATGCGGGGGATTCGCCGGGACGCGCCGCTTCGCAATGCCATTGTAATATCCAGCAGCGCAACCACGACTCCTGCGCCGACCAGAAGCCAAAGCGTACCGGGCGTTTTGCCCGCCTGAAAGCTGGCCAGGGTCAGCGCGCCAAAGGCGACAAACTCGCCCTGTGGAATGAAGATGACGCGGGTAACGGCGAATACCAGCACCAGCGCCAGTGAAAGCAGCGCGTAGATGGCACCGTTGGTAATCCCGTCCTGGCTCAGCAGGAGGGCAATTTGCAGATCCATTGATTCGTTCTCAAGTAAACTTGGGGCGCGTCATCGGCACTCCGGTGCATCCAGGCCAACCGCCAAGCTGCACCCACAACGAGTCTTTCTGGCAGCAAAGCGGGCAGGATGCCAGCATCCTGCCCGCTTTGCTTCGTGCAGCCAGTCTTTGCTGAACCGCTTACTTGTCCAGCTTCCAGGCGCCCTTGTCGATCGTCACCATCACGCGAGCACGCTGGTCATAACCGAGATGATCACTGGGCGACATGTTGAATACACCATGCACACCTACCAGATCCTTGGTACCCTCAAGCGCATCGCGTAATGCCGCACGAAACTCCTTGGTACCCGGCTGAGCCTTTTTCAATGCGGTCGGCACTGCATTCTGCAACAACAGTCCGGCATCCCATGCGTGCCCGCCGAAGGTCGAGATGCTGCCCTTGCCGTGGGCCGCCTCGTACTTGGCGATATACGCCAGGGCCGACTTCTTGATCGGGTTGCTGTCCGGCAGTTGCGCAGCCACCAGGATCGGCCCGGCGGGAAGGTATGTCCCTTCAACGTTCTTGCCACCCACGCGCAGGAAGTCATTGTTGGCGATGCCATGAGTTTGATAGTACTTGCCGGCAAAGCCGCGCTCCTTGAGCGTCACCTGCGGCAGGGCAGCGGGAGTACCCGAACCTGCAATCAACACCGCATCGGGCTTGGCCGCGATGATCTTCAGGACCTGGCCGGTCACCGAGGTGTCGGCACGGCTGTAGCGCTCGTTGGCCACGACCTTGAACTTGTAGGTGTCGGCATATTTGATGAATTCCTGATGCCAGCCTTCGCCGTAAGCGTCATTGAAGCCTATGAAAGCCACGGTCTTAACGCCACGGTCCGCCATGTGGGCAGCGATCGCGATCGCCATCTGCTGGTCGTTCTGCGGCGTTTTGAACACCCATTTCGTCTTGGGATTCGCCGGATCGACGATCCGCGCCGATGCCGCCATCGAAATCATGGGCGTTTCCGCCTCGGCCACGACGTCGATCATCGCCAGTGAATTGGGAGTGATCGTCGATCCGACAATCACATCGACCTTGCTTTCCGAAATCATCTTGCGAACGTTCTTGACCGCTGTCGTGGTATCGGACGCGTCATCGAGAACGATGTAGTTCACCTTCTGGCCACCGATCATAGTGGGCAGCAAGGCGATCGTGTTCTTCTCCGGAATCCCGAGCGATGCAGCCGGCCCCGTGGCTGACAAAGTAACGCCGACGGTAATATCGGCATGAACGACGAATGCAGAGCACGTTGCGGCTATGGCAACGACAAGTTTTCTAAGCTTCATACCAGGGTCTCCTCCCAATTTATGTCGCGCGCTTCATGCGCGACTACAATCATAAACCGCAATTGCGGAATGTGATACTGTTTTGTCTATATAACTTCCCCCACCTGTATCAGACGAAGGTGTCGTACCCGAGCCGGGCGATCAATACTGACGCTACCACGATAAACACCCCTCGCACAAAACCGCTGCCGTGACGCAAAGCCAAGCGCGCGCCCAATAGTGCTCCTGCGATATTGAACACGGCCATCGCCAGTCCTACGGCCCAGAGTACATGCCCAGTTGGCGCAAAATACGCCAATGC